>CAXTFM010000032.1:0-28586 GCA_964243435.1 uncultured Beijerinckiaceae bacterium | reverse complement strand
GTACATGGGCGACGTCATCGGCGACCTGAACAAGCGGCGCGGTCAGATGCAGGGCATGGAGCAGCGCGGCAACGCCCAGATCGTCTCGGCCCTGGTGCCGCTGTCGGAGATGTTCGGCTATGTGACGGATCTGCGTTCCAACACGCAGGGCCGCGCGACGTCGACGATGCAGTTCGAGCGGTACGAGGAAGTGCCGCCCAATGTCGCTGAGAAGATCGCCGGAGACCTCGCCGGCGTCGCATAGCAGTTCAGTCAGACAGCAGTTAGTACCCTTTCGAAGGTTCGCCCTCAGCGGGCGACAAACACACTGAAATCAGAAGGAGCACCCCAAAGTGGCGAAGGCCAAATTTGAGCGCGATAAGCCCCATGTCAACGTCGGCACCATCGGTCACATCGACCATGGCAAGACAACGCTGACTGCGGCTATCTCAAAGGTCCTTCACGACAAGTTCGGCGGCACCAACGAGGTCAAGGCATTTGACCAGATTGACAACGCCCCCGAGGAGAAGGCGCGAGGCATAACCATCTCCGCCTCCCACGTCGAGTACGAGACGGCGAACCGTCACTACGCCCACGTGGACTGCCCCGGTCACGCCGACTACGTGAAGAACATGATCACCGGCGCTGCGCAGATGGACGGCGCGATCCTGGTGGTATCGGCCGCCGACGGCCCGATGCCGCAGACCCGCGAGCACATCCTGCTCGCCCGCCAGGTCGGTGTGCCGGCCCTCGTCGTGTTCATGAACAAGGTCGACATGGTCGACGACGAGGAATTGCTCGAACTCGTCGAACTCGAGGTGCGCGAGCTGCTTTCGAAATACGAGTTCCCCGGCGACGACATCCCGATCACCAAGGGGTCGGCCCTGTGCGCGCTGGAGTCGAAGCAGCCGGAGATCGGACACGATGCAATCCTCAAGTTGATGGAAACCGTCGATGCCTACATCCCGCAGCCGGAGCGCCCGATCGATCAGCCCTTCCTGATGCCGGTCGAGGACGTCTTCTCCATCTCCGGCCGTGGCACCGTCGTGACCGGCCGCGTGGAGCGCGGCATCGTCAAGGTCGGCGAGGAGATCGAGATCGTCGGTTTGCGCGCGACGCAGAAGACCACCGTCACCGGCGTCGAGATGTTCCGCAAGCTGCTCGACCAGGGCCAAGCGGGCGACAACATCGGCGCGCTGCTGCGCGGCACGAAGCGCGAGGATGTCGAACGTGGCCAGGTGCTGTGCAAGCCCGGCACGGTGAAGCCGCACACGAAGTTCAAGGCCGAGGCCTACATCCTGACCAAGGACGAAGGCGGCCGGCATACGCCGTTCTTCACCAACTACCGTCCCCAGTTCTACTTCCGCACCACGGACGTGACCGGCGTTGTGACGCTGCCCGACGGGGTGGAAATGGTGATGCCGGGCGACAACGTGACCATGGACGTCGAGTTGATCGTGCCGATCGCGATGGAGGAGAAGCTGCGCTTCGCCATTCGCGAGGGCGGGCGCACCGTGGGTGCCGGCGTGGTCGCGGCGATCACGGCGTAACGCCAAGCTGAACCGGCCGCTGGTCGATCGAGAAAGAATTTGAAATGAACGGCCAGAATATCCGGATTCGCCTGAAGGCCTTCGACCACCGAGTGCTCGACAGCTCGACGAAGGAGATCGTGTCGACGGCACGTAGGACGGGCGCGCAGGTGCGCGGCCCCATCCCGTTGCCGACGAAGATCGAGAAGTTCACGGTGAACCGCTCGCCGCACGTCGACAAGAAGTCGCGCGAGCAGTTCGAGATCAGGACGCACAAGCGCGTCCTCGACATCGTGGACCCGACCCCGCAGACGGTCGACGCCCTCATGAAGCTCGATCTCGCCGCCGGCGTGGACGTCGAGATCAAGCTTTAGTTCGCACACGGAGCGGTGCCTTCGGGTGCCTCCGGGAGATCAAACATGCGGTCAGGTGTTATCGCACAGAAGGTCGGGATGACGCGGGTGTTCACGGACGCCGGCGAGCATGTGCCTGTGACCGTGCTCAAGCTCGAAGGCTGTCAGGTCGTCGCCCACCGTACCAAGGATGTGAACGGCTACACGGCGCTGCAACTCGGCATCGGGCGAGCCAAGGTGAAGAACGTCAGCAAGGCGCAGCGCGGCAACTTCGCCATCGCAAACGTCGAGCCCAAGATGAAGCTCGCCGAGTTTCGCGTCGAGGAGGACGGGTTGCTGCCGATCGGGGCTGAGATCACCGCCGATCACTTCGTGCCCGGGCAGTTCGTCGATGTCACCGGTACATCGACCGGCAAGGGTTTCGCCGGTGCGATGAAGCGTTGGAACTTCGGCGGTCTTCGCGCTTCTCACGGCGTGTCGGTCTCGCATCGTTCGCACGGATCGACCGGTGGCCGTCAGGATCCCGGTAAGACGTTCAAGAACAAGAAAATGGCAGGCCACCTCGGCGTCGAGCGTGTGACGACCCTCAACCTGCGCGTGGTGCAGACCGATGTCGAGCGCGGGCTGATCCTGGTCGAGGGCGCCGTGCCCGGCACCTCCGGTGGCTGGATCTTCGTGCGCGACGCCGTGAAGAAGCCGCTCCACAAGGACGTGCCGCAGCCGGGCAAGTTCCGGCTCGTCAACGGGCATGCTGCCAACGAGAACGGCGATACACCAGCTGCCGAGCAGGGTAGGGAGGCGTAACCATGAAACTCGATGTCACCTCCCACGACGGCGCCGCCGCGGATGGCGCCGCAATCGAACTCGACGATACCATCTTCGGACTGAAGCCGCGCGTCGATCTCATCGCCCGCATGGTGCGCTACCAACTCGCCAAGCGGCGTGCGGGAACGCATAAATCCAAGGGCCGGGCGGAGATCGCTCGCACCGGCAAGAAGCTCGTGAAGCAGAAGGGTTCGGGCGGTGCCCGGCACGGGTCGGCGCGCGCGCCGCAGTTCCGTGGTGGCGGCAAGGCCTTCGGCCCGGTGGTGCGCGACCACGCCCACGATTTGCCGAAGAAGGTTCGCGCCCTCGCCCTCAGGCATGCGCTCTCGGCGAAGGCCAAGGACGGCGGCATCATCGTATGGGAAAATGCCACCGTCGCCGAGGGCAAGACCAAGGCGCTGCTGGCGAACTTCGGCAAGATCGGGTTGTTGAACGCGCTCATCGTCGACGGGGCCGAACCGAACGAGCCGTTTGCCCGTGCTGCCCGCAATATCCGCGACATCGACGTGCTGCCGATCCAGGGCATCAACGTTTACGACATCCTGCGCCGCGACAAGCTCGTCCTGACCCGCGCGGCCGTTCAAGCGCTGGAGGCGCGGTTCCGATGAGCGCGGCGAAACCGGCCGTCAAGGCGGCCATTGAGGCCCGGCACTACGACGTCATCCTGGCGCCCGTCATCACGGAAAAGGCGACGTTGGCGTCCGAGCTGAACAAGGTTGTGTTTAACGTCCGCAAGGACGCGACCAAGGAGCAGATCAAGGCGGCGGTCGAGCGCCTCTTCGATGTCAAGGTCACGGGCATCAACACCATGATCCGCAAGGGAAAGCGGAAGAGCTTCCGCGGCATCCGCGGGCAGCAGTCCGATACCAAGAAGGCCATCGTCACGCTCGCCGAAGGTGACCGCATCGACGTGACCACGGGCCTTTGAGGAACACATCATGGCATTGAAGACCTTCAACCCCGTCACCCCAAGCCTTCGCCAGCTCGTCCTCGTCGACCGATCCGCGCTTTACAAGGGAAAGCCGGTCAAGACGTTGACCGAGGCGCTGACCTCCAAGGGCGGCCGCAACAACACCGGCCGCGTCACCGTCCGTTTCCGCGGCGGCGGCCACAAGCAGGCCTACCGCGTGGTCGATTTCAAGCGGCGCAAGCTCGACGTGCCGGCGACCGTGGAGCGTTTGGAATACGATCCGAACCGTTCCTCCTTCATCGCGCTGATCCGCTACACCGACGGCGAGCAAAGCTACATCATCGCGCCGCAGCGACTCGGGGTCGGCGACGAGGTGGTGTCGGGTCAGCAGGTCGACGTGAAGCCCGGCAACGCCATGGCGCTGGCCAACATGCCGGTCGGCACCATCGTGCACAACGTCGAGCTCAAGATCGGCAAGGGCGCCGCGATGGTGCGCTCGGCTGGAACCTTTGCCCAGGTGGTAGGGCGCGACCAGGGCTACGTCATCGTGCGGTTGAACTCGGGCGAGCAGCGGCTTGTCCACGGACAGTGCTTTGGCACGGTCGGCGCCGTGTCGAACCCCGACCACATGAACGCCTCGATCGGGAAGGCCGGGCGGTCTCGCTGGCTCGGGCGGCGGCCGCACAATCGTGGCGTCACCATGAACCCGGTCGATCACCCGCATGGCGGTGGTGAAGGCCGCACGTCCGGCGGACGTCATCCGGTGACGCCGTGGGGCAAGCCGACCAAGGGTAAGAAGACCCGGTCCAACAAGGCGACCGACCGTTTCATCGTGACGTCGCGTCACAAGAGCAAGAAGGGCTAAGCGCCATGGCGCGATCGATCTGGAAAGGCCCGTTCATCGACGGCTACATGCTGAAGAAGGCAGAGAACGCGCGCAACGCCAAGCGTTCCGAGGTCATCAAGACCTGGAGCCGGCGCTCGACCATTCTGCCGCAGTTCGTGGGCCTGACCTTTGGCGTTTACAACGGCCACAAGCACGTACCGGTGAACGTTACCGAGGACATGATCGGTCACAAGCTCGGCGAGTTCTCGCCGACCCGGACCTTTCACGGTCATGCCGCCGACAAAAAAGCGAAGAGGGGCTGATGTCGAAGGAGAAAACCCCGCGCGCCCTGAAGGAGACCGAGGCCAAGGCGGTGTGCCGCATGCTCCGCGTCAGCCCGCAGAAGCTCAACCTGCTGGCGCAGCTTATCCGCGGCAAGCGGGTGGACACGGCGCTGGCCGATCTCGAGTTCTCGCAGAAACGGATTGCCGTCGAGGTGCGCAAGACGCTGCAAAGCGCGATTTCGAATGCGGAGAACAACCACGACCTCGATGTCGACGACTTGATCGTCGCCGAGGCGCATGTCGGCAAGGCGTTGGTGATGAAGCGGTTCAGTCCGCGCGCCCGCGGGCGCGCGGGTCGCATCAACAAGCCGTTCAGCAATCTGACGATCGTCGTTCGCGAGGTCGAGGCCGTCGCCGACACGAAGAAGGCGGCCTGAGGAGAGAACGATGGGACAGAAAGTCAATCCGATCGGCCTCAGGCTCGGCATCAACCGCACCTGGGATTCGCGCTGGTTCGCCGGCAAGAACGACTACGCCGATCTCCTGCACGAGGATATCGCGATCCGCGCAGCGCTGATGAAGTCGTTGAAGCAGGCGGCGGTGGCGAAGATCATCATCGAGCGTCCGCACAAGAAATGTCGCGTCACCATCCACTCGGCGCGTCCGGGTGTGGTGATCGGCAAGAAGGGGGCGGACATCGACAAGATCCGCAAGCTCGTCGCCAAGATGACCGACTCGGAGGTCGTCATCAACATCCTCGAAGTGCGCAAACCCGAGGTCGACGCGGTGCTGGTCGCAGACTCCATCGCGCAGCAGTTGGAACGCCGCGTCGCGTTTCGTCGCGCGATGAAGCGTGCGGTGCAGTCCGCCATGCGGCTCGGCGCGGAGGGTATCCGCATCAATTGTTCCGGCCGGCTCGGCGGCGCCGAGATCGCGCGCCTGGAATGGTACCGTGAGGGACGGGTGCCCTTGCACACGTTGCGTGCCGATGTGGACTACGGTACGGCGACGGCGCATACCGCCTACGGCACCTGCGGGATCAAGGTGTGGATCTTCAAGGGCGAGATCCTTGAACATGATCCGATGGCGCAGGACCGTAAGCTGGCCGAGCAGGACCATGGCGGCGGCGAACGCCGGCACCGGCGCGACCGCGATCGCGACGCGGCCTGACGCTCTCCGGCTTGAAAGTTTGGACCCATGCTGCAACCAAAGAAGACAAAGTTCCGCAAAGCCTTCAAGGGCCGCATCCATGGTGCCTCCAAGGGCGGGAGCGAGCTTAACTTCGGCCAGTTCGGGCTGAAGGCGATGGAGCCGGAGCGCATCACCGCCCGTCAGATCGAGGCGGCGCGCCGGGCGATGACGCGCCACATGAAGCGTGCGGGACGGGTGTGGATCCGCATCTTCCCCGACGTGCCGGTGACGAAGAAGCCGACCGAGGTGCGCATGGGCAAGGGCAAGGGCGCGATCGAGCTGTGGGCGTGCAAGGTCGCCCCTGGCCGCATCATGTTCGAGCTCGACGGCGTGCCGCAGCCACTCGCCCGCGAGGCGCTGACGCTGGCGGCGGCGAAGTTGCCGATCAAGACGCGCTTCATCGAGCGGATCGCGGAATAGGAAGCCCGATGAAAGCCAAGACTCGCATGTCCGACCTCAAGGCGATGTCGGACGACCAGCTCGACGCCGAGGTGCTGAACCTGAAGAAGGAGCAGTTCAACCTGCGCTTCCAGCGCGCCACGGGCCAGCTTGAGAATACCGCGCGGGTGCGCGTCGTCCGTCGCGACATCGCGCGCGTGATGACGCTCACCGCCCAGAAGCGCCGGGCCGGCACCCCGGCCGGCTGAGTTCAAGGACGCACAACCATGCCGAAAAGAGTTCTCCAGGGCGTCGTCGTTTCCGACAAGCAGGAAAAGACCATCGTCGTGAAGGTCGAGCGCCGCTTCACCCATCCGCTCCTCAAGAAGACGGTGCGTCGCTCGAAGAATTACCACGCCCACGACGAGGCCAAAGCCTACAAGACCGGCGACACGGTTTCCATCGAGGAAACCAAGCCGATCTCGCGGCTGAAGCGCTGGATCGTCGTCGAGAAGGGCGGCGCGCCGGCCTGACGGGTGGCGCCCACGCTTACAAGTGCTGCGGGACGTTCGTCCCACCAGGCGTAGTCCGGACCGGCGCGGCCGGAACGGAAACCGATCTGATTAGGAAGGGCCACGGGCCATGATACAGATGCAGACGAACCTCGACGTGGCGGACAATTCCGGCGCGCGTCGCGTGATGTGCATCAAGGTGCTGGGCGGTTCGAAGCGCAAGTACGCCGGTGTCGGTGACATCATCGTCGTGTCGATCAAGGAGGCCATCCCGCGCGGTCGCGTCAAGAAGGGCGACGTGATGAAGGCCGTGGTGGTGCGCACCGCCAAGGACATCAAGCGCGCCGACGGATCGGTGATCCGCTTCGACGGCAACGCCGCCGTGCTCATCAACAACCAGTCCGAGCCGGTCGGCACCCGCATCTTCGGGCCGGTCCCGCGTGAACTGCGCGCGCGCAATCACATGAAGATCATCTCACTCGCCCCGGAGGTGCTGTGATGGCGGCCAAGATAAAGAAGGGCGACAAGGTCGTGGTGGTGACCGGCCGCGACAAGGGGCGCAGCGGCGAGGTGCTGCAGGTGATGCCCAAGGAGGAGCGCGCGGTGGTGCGTGGCATCAACCTGGTGAAGAAGCACCAGAAGCAGACGCAGTCGCAGGAGGCCGGCATCGTCTCCAAGGAGGCGTCGATCCATCTCAGCAAT
Organism: uncultured Beijerinckiaceae bacterium; assembly: GCA_964243435.1. GTDB lineage: Bacteria > Pseudomonadota > Alphaproteobacteria > Rhizobiales > Beijerinckiaceae > RH-AL1. The sequence continues at coordinate 21,097 of CAXTFM010000032.1, read as the reverse complement.
CTGCTGATCGCCGATCCGCGCGACGGCAAAGCGAGCCGCGTCGGATTCAAGATCCTCGAAGACGGGCGCAAGGTCCGCTTCGCCAAGCTTTCCGGAGACTTGATCGATGGCTGATGCCAAGGGCGCGAAGGGCGGCGCTGCCAAGGGCGGCGCGAAAGGTGCGGCGCCCAAGGACGTCAAGAAGGACTCCAAGGCGGTGCCGACCGAGAAGATCGGCCGCGGCGCGCCGTCCTACGAGGTCGCCTCCTCCGACAGTCTGGGGGTGCCACAGGGCTACGTGCCGCGTCTGCGTACGCACTACGACGAGGTCGTGCGTCAAAAGATGATCGAGGAATTCAACTACAAGAATCCGCTCGAAGTGCCGATCATCGAGAAGATCGTCCTCAACATGGGCGTCGGCGAAGCGGTCAACGACACGAAGAAGGTGACCCTTGCCGCCGCCGATCTCGCATTGATCGCCGGGCAGCGCCCGGTGATCACGCGGGCGCGCAACGCGATATCCACCTTCAAGGTGCGCGAGAACATGCCGATCGGCGCCAAGGTGACGCTGCGCAAGGTCCGGATGTATGAGTTTCTTGATCGTCTCATCACCATCGCCCTACCGCGCGTGCGCGACTTCCGCGGCTTGAACGGCCGAAGCTTCGACGGACGCGGAAATTTCGCGATGGGGATCAAGGAGCACATCGTGTTCCCTGAGATCAACTACGACAAGGTCGATTCCATTCTCGGAATGGACATCATCGTATGCACCACGGCCAAGACCGACAACGAGGCGCGCGCGCTGCTGCGCGCCTTTGATTTCCCGTTCCGGCAGTGAGCCGCCGCACCCATGTGCTGCCGGCTCAGACGCGGTAACCAGAGGACCTGATCGATGGCGAAGAAGAGCGCGATTGAGAACAACAAGCGGCGTATGAAGCTGGTGAAGCAGTACGCCGCTCGCCGCAAGCGGTTGAAGGACATCGCCAACAACAACGGCCTGCCGATGGAAGAGCGCTTCGAGGCGCGGCTGCGCCTCAGCAAGGTGCCGCGCAACTCGGCGCCGGAGCGCGTCCGTAACCGCTGCGATGTGTCGGGTCGACCACGCGCCGTGTACAGCAAGTTGCGCATGTCGCGCATCGCGGTGCGGGAACTCGGTTCGCGCGGACTGATCCCCGGCCTCGTCAAGTCGAGCTGGTAGGGGAGGGCGCGCCATGAACGATCCGCTGGGCGACATGCTCACCCGCATCCGCAACGCCGGCATGCGCCGCAAAGGCAAGGTGCAGACGCCGGGCTCGCGGCTGCGCGCCAACGTGCTCGACGTGCTGCAGGAGGAAGGTTATATCCGCAGCTATTCGACGACCGAGTACGGCAATGGCCGCACGGAGTTCGAGATCGAGCTGAAGTACCATGACGGTCAGCCGGTCATTCGCGAGATTTCGCGGGTGTCGAAGCCTGGCCGTCGGGTGTACGCCGCCGTGGACGCCTTGCCGCGCGTCGCCAATGGCCTCGGCATCACCATCGTGTCGACGCCGAAGGGCGTGATGGCGGATCATGTGGCCCGGGAGGCCAACGTCGGCGGCGAAGTGTTGTGCAAGGTCTTCTGACCGGCGACGAAAGGGATACGCATCATGTCACGCGTCGGTAAAAGGCCCGTCGCCATACCCAAGGGCGTCACCGCCACGGTCGAGGGCCAGCGGGTGTCGGTCAAGGGGGCCAAGGGCGAGCTGTACTTCACCTGCCCGGATGAGGTCACCGTCACCTTCGCCAACGACGAGGTGAGCGTGGCGCCACGGGGTGCCTCGAAGCGCGCGCAGGCCATGTGGGGCATGGCGCGCGCCCAGGTGAACAACCTCGTGCAGGGCGTCACGGTCGGCTACACCCGCAAGCTGGAGATCAACGGCGTCGGCTACAAGGCGGCGGTCCAGGGCAAGGTGCTGCAGCTTTCGCTCGGCTACAGTCACGACGTGCCCTTCGCCATCCCCGATGGCATCACCATCGCGACACCGCGTCCGGTGGAAATCCACATCTCGGGGATCGACAAGCGGCAGGTCGGGCAGGTTGCCTCCGAAATCCGTGCCTATCGTCCGCCGGAGCCCTACAAGGGCAAGGGCGTCAAGTACTCGGGCGAGTTCATCTTCCGCAAGGAAGGCAAGAAGAAGTAAGGCCGGCACCTCATGTCAAAGGACATCGGATCTACCGCGCGTCGCAAGGCCCGCGTCCGCAAAACGCTTCGCGCGCGTGCCTACGGCAAGCCGCGCCTTTCGGTTCACCGTTCGTCGAAGCAGATCTACTGCCAGATCATCGACGACGAGGCGGGGCGCACGCTTGCGGCAGCCTCGTCGCTCGAGAAAGACCAGCGCGGCGCCCTTAAGACGGGGGCCAACGTGGAAGCGGCGGCGGCGATCGGCAAGCTGATCGCCGAACGGGCCAAGGCGGCCGGCGTCACCGATGTGGTGTTCGACCGCGGCAGCTACATGTACCACGGTCGCGTCAAGGCCCTTGCCGATGGCGCACGCGAAGGCGGCCTGACCTTCTAGGTCGGTCGACTCCCATTCGAAGCGAGCGGGCATTCGTCCCGCGCAAGTGACGGAAGAAGACTATGGCGGATGGACGAGACGGCGGTCGCGGGCGTGACCGCCACGGCCGCGATTCGGGCGACAGCGAGTTCATCGACAAGCTGGTGCATATCAACCGTGTCGCCAAGGTGGTGAAGGGTGGCCGGCGTTTCGGCTTCGCCGCACTGGTCGTCGTCGGCGACCAGAAGGGGCGCGTCGGCTTCGGTCATGGCAAGGCGCGCGAGGTGCCGGAAGCGATCCGTAAGGCGACCGAATCGGCGAAGCGCGGATTGATCCGCGTACCGCTGCGTGAAGGCCGTACGCTGCATCACGACGTCAACGGGCGTCACGGCGCCGGTCGCGTCCTGTTGCGTGCCGCCCCCGCCGGCACCGGCATCATTGCCGGCGGCCCGATGCGCGCGATCTTCGAGTCGCTCGGCATGCACGACGTCGTTGCCAAGTCGCAGGGCTCGTCGAACCCCTACAACATGATCCGCGCCACCTTCGACGCGCTGAAAAGCGAAGACTCGCCGCGGGCGGTCGCCGCCCGCCGCAACATCAAGGTCTCGGTCCTGCAAGGCCGTCGCATCGGCGGTGACGCCGAAGCCGCGCCGGCCGAAGCCTGAGGAGGTCACTCATGGCTGAGCAAGGCAAGGTGGTGGTGCAGCAGACCGGCAGCCCGATCGGCCGGCCGGCGGAGCAGCGGCAAACGCTGGTCGGGCTGCGCCTCAACAAGATCGGGCGACGCTCGACGCTTAACGACACGCCGGCGGTGCGCGGCATGATCGCCAAGGTCGCCCACCTCGTCCGCGTCGTGGAATAGGGAGCACGACCATGAAGCTCAACGACATCCGCGACAACCCCGGTGCCTTCAAGGACCGCATGCGCGTCGGCCGCGGCATCGGGTCCGGCAAGGGCAAGACCGGCGGCCGTGGCGTGAAGGGCCAGAAGGCGCGCACCGGCGTCGCGATCAAGGGCTTCGAGGGCGGGCAGATGCCCATCCATCGCCGCCTGCCCAAGCGTGGCTTCTTCAACCCGTTCTCGACGGACTACAACGAGGTCAATGTCGGGCGCATCCAGCAGGCGATCGATGCCGGCAAGCTCCACGCGGGCGCCCCGGTGACGGTTGAGGTGCTCGTCGCCTCGGGAATTTGTGCCAGGCCGCGCGACGGCGTGAAGATACTCGGCGTCGGCGACCTCACGGCCAACCTGACCTTCGAGGTGGCTGCCGCGTCGAAGGGCGCGGTCGCGGCGATCCAGAAGGCGGGCGGCAGCGTCAAGCTACTCGTCGCGGGCGCGGACAAGCAAGCCTAGACAAGCCTTCACGCCGGGTGACATGTCGGCCGTCGCGGCCTAGATGCGATGCGGGGACCAGCTCCCGCATCACACGCGCGGACGGAAATGCGCCAAGAAGACATCCCTGCAGGAGCAACCCATGGCATCGGCGGCTGAACAGCTCGCGGCAAATGTGAACTGGGGTGCCTTCGCCAAGGCGGACGAACTCAAGAAGCGTATCTGGTTCACGCTCGGTGCGCTGATCATCTACAGGCTCGGCACCTACATCCCGATGCCGGGCATCGACCCTGCCGCCTTCCAGTCGAACTTCACCAGCCATAAGCAGGGCGTGCTCGAACTGTTCAACATGTTCTCCGGCGGTGCCGTGCAGCGCATGGCGATCTTCGCCTTGAACATCATGCCCTACATCTCGGCTTCCATCATCATCCAGCTGCTCACCTCCGTGGTGCCCTCGCTGGAGGCTTTGAAGAAGGAAGGCGAGTCCGGCCGCAAGGTCATCAACCAGTACACCCGCTACCTCACCGTCCTCCTTGCGGCATTCCAGGCCTACGGCATCGCCGTGGGGCTCGAGGGCCAGCAGAACGTCGTCAGCGATCCCGGCTGGTTTTTCCGCATCTCCACCGTGCTGACGTTGATGGGCGGCACCATGTTCCTGATGTGGCTCGGCGAGCAGATCACCTCGCGCGGCATCGGCAACGGCTCGTCGCTCATCATCTTCGCCGGCATCATCGCGGCCTTCCCCTCGGCGATCTTCAACACGCTCGAACTTGGCCGCCAGCACGCCATCTCGGCCGGGCTGATCCTGGTCATCGCCGTGATGTCCATCATCGTCATCGCCTTCATCGTGTTCATGGAGCGGGCGCAGCGGCGCGTGCTCATCACCTATCCCAAGCGCCAACAGGGCAACCGCGTCTACGAGGGGCAGACCTCGTTCCTGCCGCTCAAGCTCAACACCTCGGGCGTCATCCCGCCGATCTTCGCCTCCTCGCTACTGCTGCTGCCGACCACCATCGCGAACTTCTCGGCCAAGGGCGCGCCGACGGGCATCCTCGGCTTCGTGACCACCTATTTCGGCCACGGCCGCCCGCTCTACATGGTGGCCTACATCGGGCTCATCGTGTTCTTCGCCTTCTTCTACACGGCCATCGTGTTCAACCCGCAGGAAACGGCAGACAACCTGAAGAAGCATGGCGGTTTCGTGCCGGGCGTGCGCCCTGGCGAGCGCACGGCGCAGCACCTCGACAAGATCCTGATGCGCGTCACCGTGCTCGGTGCCGCCTACCTCGCCATCATCTGCCTCCTCCCCGAAATACTGATTTCCTGGGCCAACCTGCCGTTCTACTTTGGCGGCACGTCGCTGCTGATCGTGGTCAGCGTGACGATGGACACGGTCGCGCAGATCCATGGCCACCTTCAGGCTCACCAGTACGAGGGCCTGATCAAGAAGGCCAAGCTGCGGGGGAGGCGGCGATGAGGTTGATACTGCTTGGACCACCCGGTGCCGGCAAGGGCACCCAGTCGGCGCGCCTGGTAAGCGAATACGGCGTTCCCCAGCTGTCCACCGGCGACATGCTGCGCGCCGCCGTCATGGCGCAGACTGCGATCGGCAAGCAGGCGCAGGCCATCATGGCCGAAGGCAGGCTGGTGCCGGACGAGGTGGTCATCGGCTTGATCGGCGACCGCATCGCCGAGGCGGACGCCGCGCGGGGTTTCATCCTTGACGGCTTTCCGCGCACGGTGGCGCAGGCAACCGCGCTGCAGGGATTGCTCGCAACGCGGCACCTCCACCTCGACGCGGTGATCGAACTCGGCGTCGATGAAGCCGCGCTGGTCCAGCGCATGGAGGCCCGTGTCGCGGAAACCCGCGCCAGGGGCGGCCAAGTGCGCGAAGACGACAATACCACCGCTTTTCGGCAGCGCCTCGCTACCTTCCGCCAGCAGACCGCGCCGGTGTCGGAGTTCTACCGCGATGCGGGCGAGTTGCACGTGGTGGACGGCATGGCGCCGATCGCGGACGTCAGCGCCTCCATCGACGGGCTGCTCAAGGCGAAGCAGGCGGCCTAGCGCTCCACCCGCAGCAGGACGTGGCGCTTGCGCCCGAGCGACAGTTTGAGCGCGCCATCGTGCAGGTCACCGCTTCCGAGCACGGCGCGCTCGTCCGTGACCGGGGCGTCGTTGACCCGCAGCCCGCCTCCTTTCACCTGCCGGCGCGCCTCGCCCATCGATGCAACGAGGCCGGCCCGGTGAAAGGCGGTGAGCACGCCGATGCCGCTCGACAGCTCGGCTGCCGCGACGGCCACGCTGGGCAGGTCCTGGGCCAACGCGCCGTCCTCGAAGGTACGCGCCGCGGTCGCGGCGGCGCGCTCGGCCGCCTCGCGCCCATGGAGCAGGGCGGTCGCCTCCGTCGCCAGCGTCTTCTTCGCCGCATTGATCTCGACCCCGGCGAGGGTGCCGAGCCGGCGTGTCTCGTCGAGCGGCAGCTCGGTGAACAAACGAAGGAAGCGCTCAACGTCGCCATCGTCGCAGTTGCGCCAGTATTGCCAATATTCGAAGACCGGCAGCATGTCGTCGGCGAGCCAGACGGCGCCGCGCGCGGTTTTGCCCATCTTCTGGCCGGCAGCCGTGGTGAGCAGCGGCGTCGTCAGCGCGTAGAGCTGCCGCGTGCCCATGCGGCGGCCAAGGTCGATGCCGGCGACGATGTTGCCCCACTGGTCGGAGCCGCCCATTTGCAGGCACGTGCCGAAACGTCGTTCCAATTCCACGAAGTCGTAGGCTTGGCAGCACATGTAGTTGAACTCGAGGAACGACAGCTCCTGGTCGCGGTCGAGGCGAAGCTTGACCGAGTCCATCGAGAGCATGCGGTTTACCGAGAAGTGCCGTCCGACGTCGCGCAGGAAATCGATCCACTTCAACTCGGTCAGCCATGCCGCGTTATCGACGAGCAACGCGTCGCCGGCACCCTCGCCGAAGGTGAGGAAGCGGGCGAACACCTTCTGCAACTCGGACTTGTTGGCCTCGATATCGTCGAGGGACAGCATCCTGCGGCTCTCGTCCTTGCCGGAAGGGTCGCCGACCCGCGTTGTGCCGCCGCCGACCAGAACGATCGGACGGCCACCGGTCTTCTGAAGCCAGCGCAGCAGCATGATGGGCAGCAGCGAGCCGACATGGAGCGAGCGCGCGGTGCAGTCGAAGCCGATATAGGCGGTCAGTCCACCGCCGGCGGCCGCGGCGTCGAGGCCGGCAGGGTCCGAGCACTGGTGGATGAAGCCGCGCTCGTGGAGCACGCGCAGGAAATCGGACGAGGGCTGGGCGGCGAACACGCGCGAGGCTCCGGTGGAGGGCAGGGCTTCCGTGAAAACACGGGCACCGTCAAGTGACCCGCCTTTCGCCGCGACCCGCCTTTTCCTGGCGCGAGCGCGCTCCAGTTCCGATCAGCACCACGGGAGGGGAAATATGCTCGAAGCCAGCAGCGCGCGATTGGCGGAGGCGTCGGCGGCGGACCGGCACGCAGCCGAGGCACTTGCCGCCTCGTGGCTAACGACCATGCTGGAACAGGACCTGATCTCCGCCGACGAGGCGGCGGCAACCGTTGCGGAGCACCGCGCGATGGCAACGGAAGAGTGGCTACGCGCCGTCTATGCCGCGCTGGTCGGGCTGCGCGTGGTCAAGGGCTGACGAGGCTCAATGCCCGCCAAGGACGATCTTGGGGCAGGCGTCCATGACGACGGTCAGCCCCGCCGCCTCGGCCCGCGCCTTGGCGGCGGGATCCACGACGCCGAGCTGCATCCAGATGACGCGCGGCGGGTGCGCCAGCGCCAGCGCGTCGTCGACGATCGGACCGACGTGCTCGGACGCCCGGAAGATGTCGACCATGTCGACCGGTTCGGGCAGCTCGGCGAGAGTACCGACGACGGGAATACCATCGACGGACTGTCCGGCGAGGGCCGGGTTGACGCCGGTGCAGCGATAGCCCTGGGCGACGAGGAAGGCGGCGACCTCGTTGGAAGCGCGGGATGGATTGGCGGAAAGGCCGACCACGGCGATCGATCGGACGTCGGCCAGGATGTCGCGTTGTGAGGTCATGCTGCTCGCTCCCGCGCGGTGATGCTCATGCGGCGATGGTGGCGGCGCCGACGAGCTTGCGCGCGTCCAAGGCGCTGATCGGGTGGCCGAAGGCGTAGCCCTGCGCGTATTCGCAGCCGAGCTGGTACAGCTCGATGGCGTCGGACTCCGACTCCGCGCCCTCCGCCACGACCTCCATGCCAAGATCGTGAGCCAGCGCCACCATGGAGCGCAGGATCACCGGCTTGCCGCCCTTGCGCGCGGCGTTGTGCACGAAGGAGCGGTTGATCTTGATGGTGTCGAAGGGGAGACGTTGGAGATAGGACAGCGAGGAGTAGCCGGTGCCGAAGTTGTCGAGCGACAGGCCGGCGCCGAGTTCGCGGATGCGGGTGAGTATCTGCGCCGCGTATTCCGGGTTCTCCATCACGAGGCTTTCCGTCAGTTCGAGCTTGAGGCTGCCGCGGCTGACCTCGCAGCGCGTCAGCACCGTCTTGATGTCGCCGAGCAGGTCGTGGCGCAGCAGCTGGCGCGACGACACGTTGACGGAGGCGAAGATCGGCGGATCGACGTCGAGGGCGCGCTGCCATGCCGCCAGCTCGCGGGCGGTACGCTCCAGAGCATAGATGCCGAGGTCGACGATGGAGCCGGTTTCCTCCGCGATCGGGATGAACTCGGCGGGACTCAAGCGCCCGAGGCGCGGATTGTCCCAGCGCAGCAGCGCCTCGAAGCCGGCGACGGTACGATCCTCCAGCCGCACCACCGGCTGGAAGAACACCTTGATCTCGCCGCGATCGAGCGCGCGCCGCAGGTCGCTTTCCAGCGCAACGCGGTCGGATCGCAAGGTGCGCATCGCCGGGCGGAACATTTCCAGGCGGTTGCCCCCCGCCTTCTTGGCGTAGCGCATCGCGATCTCGGCATCCTTGAGCATGTCCTCGCGACGGGGATGCAGCTGCGGCGTGTAAAGGGCCAAGCCGATCGAGGCGGTGATGGGGATTTCGCGCTCGGCATAGGTCACCGGCGTCGACAGCGCACGGCGGATCACGTTCGCCAGCGACATCAGCTGATCCGGGTCGCTTTCCGAGACCACGATGGCGGCGAAGCGGTCGCCCTCCAGCCGCGAAACCGTATCCTGCGCCTTGAGGACGCGCGACAGGCGGCGCGACAGTGTGAGGAGGATGGAGTCGCCGGCGGAAAGGCCGACGCTGCCGTTGATCTGCTTGAACCGGTCGACGTCGATGCAGAACACGGCCGGGCGTAGCCGCTCATCCTGCACCGCGAAGGCCAAGGCGGCATCGAGGCGGTCGAAGAACAGCTCGCGGTTGGGCAGGCCGGTGAGGTTGTCGTGGACGGCGTCGTGAAGCAGGCGCTCCTCCGCCATCTTTCCCTCTGTGATGTCGGAGAGCGTGCCGATGACGCGGATGACGTCGCCCTCCGGACCCACCACCGGGCGGGCGCGCAGGACGAACCAGAAGTAGTGCCCGTCCGCGGCACGAAGCCGGAACTCCTGGTTGATGCGACCGCGGCGCTGTTCCAGCACCGTGTCGAGACAGGTGCGGTAGCGGTCGCGCTCGAAGGGGTGCAGCACGTCGAGCCAGCCGGCGGCGGGGCCTTCCAGCGTGCCGCGGGCGACGCCGAGCTGCGTTTCGACCTCGGGGCTGATGTAGACGTGGTCGGCCGGCACGTCCCAGTCGAAGATGACGTCGCCGCAGCCGGTCAGCGCGAGAGCCTTGCGGCTGGCATCCGTCACCGACCCCATGCCGAGGCCACCGCCGGCAAAGGCGTTCTGCAGGATGGTGAAACCGATCAGCATGACGATGAGCACGAGGCCGCCGATGAGGGCCGGCGACACCAGGTCGTTGGTCAAGGTGCCGGTGACGGTGAAGCTGGCGCACACCACCCAGGCGAGCAGCAACGTCCAGGTCGGGATCAGCATGACGGCACGGTCGTAGCCGTGCGTCGACAGGTAGAGCACGAGCACGAAGCCCACCGCCGCGATGGTGGCAAGCGAGATGCGCGCGACGCCCGACGCCACCGGGGCGTCATAAACGGCGAAGGCGATGAGCGCGACGAGGAAGACGAGCCACACGGCAGCGACTCGCGAGGCGCGCACGTGCCAGCGGCTGAGGTTGAGATAAGCGAACAGGAAGACGAGCAGCGTCGCCGAGAGCGTGGTTTCCGCCCCCGCGCGCCACACCCGGTCGGTAGCGCCCGTGGTTCCGAAAAGCTTGTTCCAGAAACCGAAATCGATGCACACGTAGGCGAGCACGGCCCAGGCGAGCGCGGCGGCGGCGGGGAAGATCACCGCGCCCTTGACCACGAAGACGATGGTCAGGAACAGGGCGAGCAGGCCGGCGATGCCGATCACGATGCCCTTGAAGAGGGTCAGGCTCGTCACCTTGTCCTTGTAGGCGTCGGGTTCCCACAGATAGATCTGCGGCAGATTGGCGGTGCGCAATTCCGCGACGTAGGTGATCGTCGTGCCGGGATCGAGGGTGAGGCGGAACACGTCGGCGTCCGACGAGTCCTCATGTTCGGGGGCGATGCCCTGGCTGGCGGTGATGGCGGAAACCCGGATCGCGCCGAGGTCGGGCCAGATCACGCCCGAGCCGACGAGGCGGTAGTGCGGGGCGACGATCAGGCGTTCGATCTGCTCGTCGGTGTCGTTGGTCAGCGCGAAGACGATCCAGTTCGGCGCCGTGCCGGAGTCCTTGGCCCTGACCTCGATGCGTCTGACGATGCCGTCCGACCCGGGCGCGGTGGAAACGAGCAGGCGGTCGCCCTGCGCGGAGTAGCTCTCGATGGCATGGGTCAGGTCGATCGCCGGCACGTCCAGCGGCACACGCGACGACTCGATGGCCCCGGCGGGCGTCGCCCCGGCGACGAACATGGCCATACAGGCGGCGACCAAGCGGCGAAAGCGCGTCACGGCTGATCCAAGACAGGTTTCCGTGGCGCTTCAAGGGGATGGACGACGCGGTGCCCCGGACCGCAACATCGCCCGCGACCGTAGGGCTTGGCGGGAAGCAGGGCAAGTCTCGCCAGGGATCAGGGCTTGGCGCGGCGCGGCAGCCGGAGCGACAACGGGTCGGACTCCAACAGGGCGAACAGCAGGTGGTCCTGCCACACGCCGTTGATGCGAAGGTAAGCTCGCGCCATTCCCTCCTGCTGGAAGTTGGTGCGGGTCAGCAGGCGGATGGAGGCCTCGTTTGCCGGTAGGCATGCCGCCTCGACGCGATGGAGACGCAGCGTCGCGAAGGCGAAGCCGGTCGCCGCCCGCACCGCGCGCGCCATCCAGCCCTGGCCGGCGAAGGGCTGGCCCATCCAGTAGCCGAGCGTCGTCGCCTGGGCCACGCCGCGCTTGACCTGGCCGAAGGTCAGGCCGCCGAGCAGCGCTCCGTCGACCTCGCGGAACAGCAGGAAGGGGTAGGCGTCGTCGTTGCCGATCTCGGTGGCGTGACGCCGCAACCGCCGGCGGAAGGCGGCGCGGGTGAGGTCGTCGGACGGCCAGGTCGGCTCCCAAGGCGTGAGGAAGGTGCGGGACTGGTGGCGCAGCGCCGCCCATTGCTCGAAGTCGCCCATCTCCGGCGGGCGGAGGTAGACGCCGTCGCCACGCACGAAGTTGGCGCTGTCCGCCGGCGAACCGATGCGGAACAGCGCCATCAGCGCGCGCCCGGGGACACGCGGGCGGCGACGCGGTCGGGCGTCAGCACGCGGCCGACCGGGCCGATGGAACTGACGGTCGGCGGGGAGCGCAGCGCCCGCGCACCGGCGGCGCGGATCTGCGCCGCGTCGAGCGATTCCACCCGCGCGATCATCTCCTCGCGCGGGATCACGCGGCCGAGGGCGAGTAGCTGGCGCGCGACCTGCTCGGAGCGAGACGTCGCGGATTCGAGGGCGGCGAGCAGAGATACCTTCATTTGCGCCTTGGCCCGCGCGATCTCGGCGTCGGAAAGGTCCTGCGTCGCGGCGGCGAGCGCGTCGAGCGCGACCGGCATCAGTTCGGCGACGTCGGCAGCCCCCGTCGCGGCGTAGAAGCCGAACACCCCGGCATCGGCGTAGGACCAATTGAAGCTGTAGATCGCGTAGGCGAGGCCGCGCCGCTCGCGCACGTCCTGGAACAGGCGCGAGGACATGCCGCCGCCCGTCGCGTTGCAGAACACCTGCAGTGCGTAATGGTCGGGGTGGGTGTACGGCAGGCCCTCCCAGCCGACCACGATGTGGGCCTGACCGAGGCGGCGCTTCAACCGGGTCTCGCCGCCGGCATAGCGCGCCGGGGCGAGCGCGGGCGCGTCCGCCGCCGGCGCGTCGGCGGAAAAGCGCGCCGCGACCGCATCGACGAGGCGGGCGTGATCGACGGCGCCGGCCGCGCCGACCACCATGGCGGGCGCCCGATAGTGCCGCGCGAGATGGCCGCCGATCGCGTCGCGATCGAAACCTGCGACGCTTTCCGGCGTGCCGAGGATGGGGCGCCCGATTGGCTGGTCGGGAAAGGCTGTGGCGTTGAACAGGTCGAAGACGAGGTCGTCGGGCGTGTCCTCGACGGCGCCGATCTCCTGGAGGATGACACCCTTCTCGCGCTCCAGCTCGTCGGCGGCGAAGGTCGAGTCCGAGAGGATGTCGGCGATGATGTCGAGGGCGAGGTCGGCGTCGGCGGCGAGGAGGTGGGCGTAGTACGCCGTCTGCTCGACTCCGGTCGCCGCGTTGAGGTCGCCGCCCGCCGCCTCGATCTCCTCGGCGATCGCCTGCGCGGAACGGCGGCGGGTGCCCTTGAACGCCATGTGTTCGAGAAGGTGCGACAGGCCCTGCTGGTGCGCCGCCTCGTGGCGTGAGCCGGCACCGACCCATACCCCGATCGACGCGGTTTCGAGGTGGGGCATGGCATGGGTGACGACCTGCAGCCCCGAGGCGAGCGCGGTGACGCGCAGCATCAGGAAGCCGCCCTCACCGAGCGGTCGACGCGGTCGCGGATGAAGCCCTCGACCGCATCGACGGCGTTGGGCAAAACGGTGAAGCGTTCCGACCGGTCGAGCAGTTCCGCCATGAAGGCCGGCAGCGGCGGGCGAAAGCCGACCGCATGCTCGATGGCGTCGGGAAACTTCGCGGGGTGCGCGGTGCCGAGCGCGATCATCGGCGTGGCGGGATCCGCCGCGAGGCTCAGGCGTCCGGCATGGACGCCGACAGCGGTGTGGGGATCGAGGAGTTCCGACGCGCGGTGCCAAGCGCGGGCGATCTCGGCGCTGGTTTCGTGCTCGCTCGCCGCCGTCGCGTCGAACTCGCCGCGGATGCCGGCGAGCAGCGTTGCGGGGATGGTGAAGCCGCCGCCCTGCTTCAATGCGCCCATCAAGCTGCGCAGGCGCGTCGCGTCGCGTCCGCCCACCTCGAACAGCAGGCGCTCGAAGTTCGACGACACCTGGATGTCCATCGACGGCGACTGGGTCTGCCGGACGCCACGGGTCTCGTAGGCGCCGCTGGCGAGCGCGCGGGCGAGGATGTCGTTCTCGTTGGTTGCGACCACCAAGCGTTCGATGGGCAGGCCCATGCGCTTGGCGATCCAACCGGCGAGCACGTCGCCGAAGTTGCCGGTCGGCACGGCGAAGGACACCGGGCGGTGCGGCGCGCCCAGCGCCACGGCGGCGGTGAAGAAATAGACGGTCTGGGCAAGGACGCGCGCCCAGTTGATGGAGTTGACGCCGGACAGGCCGTATTCGTCGCGGAACGCCGCGCGCCCGAACAGCGCCTTCACCGTCGCCTGGCAGTCGTCGAAGCTGCCCTCCACCGCGGCGACGTGGATGTTGTCGCCCGCCACCGTCGTCATCTGCCGGCGCTGCACCGGGCTGACGCGCCCGTGTGGGTAGAGGATGACGACGTCGATGTTGGCGAGGCCGCGGAATGCCTCGATTGCCGCAGCGCCCGTGTCGCCGGAGGTCGCGCCGATGATGGTGGCGTGCTGGCCGCGCCGCGCGAGCGCCACCTCCATCAGCCGGGCGAGCAGCTGCATCGCCAGGTCCTTGAAGGCCAGCGTCGGCCCATGGAAGAGTTCGAGCAGGAACAGATTGCCGTCGAGTTGGCGCAGCGGGGCGACGGCGGGATGGCGGAAGCCGGCATAGGCCTCGTCGATGAGCCGGGCGAGCGTCGGCGCGTCGAAGTCGTCGCCGACGAAGGGCAGCAGCACCGCCTTCGCCACCTCCGCGTAGGGCATGCCGGCGAAACCCGCGATCTCCGCCGCGCTCAGGCGCGGGTAGGTTTGCGGCAGGTACAGGCCGCCGTCACGCGCGAGGCCGGCGAGCATGGCCTCGCCGAAGGACAGGACGGGGGCCTCGCCCCGTGTCGAAACATATCTCACGCCGGTGTCCGCGCTCCGTCGCCTGCCAATCCCGCGGCGGCGGGCCGGCCCATCCCATCTCGATGTCGCAGCCGCGACCAGGCGTAGGCGATGAACACGCCGGCGAGGCCGATCGCGAGGCCGAACCAAGTCAGCGCGTAAGACAGATGGTTGTTGGGGATGTTCGGCGCCACCTCGACCGGCCGCGGCCAGCCGCCAGGGTTCGACGTGTCGGCGTCGATGGAGAACGGCGCGGCGTCGGCGATACCATGAAAGGCCGCGATGCTGGCGGGGTCGCGCGTGAAGAATTGCCCGCGCGCGACATCGTCGGCGGGGGTGAAGAGGTTGCGCGGCTCCGGCGCCCGCAGGAGGCCGGTCACCGCGACCGTGCCGGTCGGCGCACCGGCCCGCCGCCGCGCAGGGTCGCGCAACGCCTCTGGCACGAAGCCGCGGTCGACCAGCACGGTGCCCCAACCGGCGACGCGCAAGGGCGTGACGACGTGGTAGCCCGGTCCCTCCGCCGACGCGCGCAGGATCAGCGTTTCCGCCGCGTGATCGTAGGATCCGGTCGCGACGACATGGCGGAACTCGTATCCGTCCGGGGCAAGCGTGGCCCATTGCGCGGGCGGCGGTAGTGCCTGCGGGGGCGCCTTCGCCCGTGCCTCGATGCGCGCCAGCAAGGCCTCCTTCCAGGCGAGGCGCTTGAGTTGCCACGCGCCGAGCCCAACGAGCATCGCGCCGGCGAGCAGGGTCGCGAGCGCGGGCGCGACGAGTGCGCGACCCGTCACGGCTCGAAGCGCCCCTGCTCGGCCCTGTTGGCGATCTGCAACGCGAAAAGCAGGCCCTTCAGTGGGCGGATCGCACCGACGATGAGCGCGGCGCCGATGACGAACACGACGACGTAGGCGAAGAAGGGCGGGTCAAAGGCGAGCTGCATGCCGACGCCGGCGGCGAGCAGGACGAAGCCGCCGAGAAACGACGCGAAGAAGGCCGGCCCGTCGCCCGTATCGGCGCCGCCAAGGTCGAACCCGCAGGCCGGGCAGCGTTGCTTCAGAGCGAGGAAGCCGTCGAAGATCGAAGCCTTGCCGCAACGTGGGCAGCGCCCGGCGAGGCCGGTCAACACGGGTGACGTCGGTGGGACGGCGCTGCCTGATGGAGCGTCGGGCATGGGCGAAGCCTGTCGAAGCATACGGGCGGACGGCGGAGCGGACTGGGCGAACGCCGCCGACACGAGCGGCAACGCGTCAGGGGTGGATCAAGGGATGCCGCCCTCGACCGCCGCGCCCCATGAACCCCAGATATAGATCAGGGAGAACAGGAACAGCCAGACCACGTCGACGAAATGCCAGTACCAGGCGGCGAACTCGAAGCCGAGGTGTTGGCGCGTGGTAAACTGTCCCACGACCACGCGCACTAGGCAGACCATGAGGAACAGCGTGCCGATGATGACATGGAATCCGTGGAAGCCGGTCGGCATGTAGAAGTTCGAGCCCATCGCCGAAGCGAAGGGAAACGGCGCGTGGGCGTATTCCCAGGCCTGGACGCAGGTGAACAGCACACCGAGGACGATGGTGAGGATCAGTCCCTTGGCGATGGCGGAGCGCTCGGCCTGCAGCATCGCGTGGTGCGCCCAGGTCACGGTGGTGCCGGAGGTGAGGAGGAGCAGCGTGTTGAACAGCGGGAAGTGCCAGGGGTCGAGCGTTTCAACGCCCTTGGGCGGCCATACGCCGCCGATCGCCTGCGCGCGCGCGTACTCGTTGGCGGCGTGGGGGTAGAGCGCGATGTCGAAATAGGCCCAGAACCATGCGACGAAGAACATCACCTCGGAGGCGATGAACAGGATCATGCCGTAGCGGTGGCTGATCTGCACGACGCGGGTGTGGTCGCCGTGCTCGGCCTCACGGACGACGTCCGTCCACCAAGCGACCATGGTGAACAGGACGCCGATGAGGCCGGCGCCGAAGACGACGGGGGCGAAGCCGACCATCGCCTTCATCCACAAGATCGCGCCGAGCGCCATCACGAAGGCGCTGACCGAGCCGACGAGCGGCCAGGGGCTTAGCGGGACGAGGTGGTAGTCGTGGTTCGGTTTGGCGTGGCCCTGAGCCATGTCACTGGTTTCCTGCCTGCGCCGCCCGCCATGGCCGAGCCGCCAAGTGTGGCGTTAGCGCCTCCATCACCGGTCGGTCAAGCTCGCCGAAGGTGTGCGGCCCTAGGAGCGCTTCCCGGCCGTGCCTTGCGCGACCGCCGGACCCTTCTGGCGGTAGAAGGTGTAGGACAGCACGACCTCCTCCACCCCGTTCATGGTTTCGTCCGACTCGAGCGCGGGATCGAGGAAGAACACCACCGGCATGTCCAGCGTTTCGTGCGGTTGCAGCGTCTGGTCGGAGAAGCAGAAGCAGGCGATCTTGTTGAAGTAGGCGCCCATCGAGGGCGGCCCCACATTGTACACCGCACGCGCGGTGACCGCCTCGTCGCTGGTGTTCGACACGCGATAGAACACCGTCGCCGTCTGCCCGGTGCGGACGGCGACCTCGTCGCTGTCGGGCGCGAAGCGCCAGGGAAGGCCGTTGCCGACGTTCGCGTCGAGGCGCACGCGGAGGACGCGCGTGCCCTTCAACAGGGTGGCGCCCGCCGCGACGCGCGGGGTGCCCTCGTAGCCGGTCACCCGGCAGAAGGCGCGATATAGCGGTAACGACACGGCGACCAAGCCGAGCATGGCGACGACGACCGCCGTCGCTGCGACCGGCGCGATATGGCGTCGCCCGAAGCGACGACGCCTCACCGTTACGGCTCGATCGCCCTTCACGAAGGCCCCATCAAAGCGGCCTGTGCAGCACGCCAGGCCCGAGCTTGGCGATTGTGACGACATAGAAGAGCACGACGCAGAAGCCGATGGCGAGGCCGATCGCGACGTTGCGGTTGCGGCGGCTGCGGGCCTGTTGCGGTGTGAGGACGATGCCGTCGGGATCGCCATCCCGCATCAACCCGGGCGGCGGGACGTCGCGCCGCGGGGAGCGCTGGTCCATCATAGCCACGCGATGACGTCTGCGACCATCAGCGCGCGCTCGGCGATGATGACGGCGAAGAGCAGGAAAAGGTAAAGGATGGAGTAGCTGAACAGCGCCATCGCCACCCTGTTCGCCTGCGGGCCCACGCGCACGACGTAGCAGCGCCAGGCCAGCGCCAGCATCGCCACGCCAAGCGCGAGTGACACGGCACCGTAGACGGGCGTCGCGAAACCGAGCAGGTAGGGCAGGCAGCCGACCGGCACGAGCAGCACCGTGTAGGCAAGGATGTCGCGCCGCGTGCGATCGGGGCCGGCGACGTTCGGCAGCATGGGCACGCCGGCCTTGGCGAACTCCTCCGACTTGACGAGCGCCAGCGCCCAGAAATGCGGCGGTGTCCACACGAAGATGAGCGCGAAGAGCGCGACGCTGGACCAACTCAGCGTGCCCGACGCGGCGGCATAGGCCACCATCGGTGGAAAGGCGCCGGCGGCGCCGCCGATGACGATGTTCTGCGGCGTCGCCCGCTTCAGCCACATGGAATAGATGACGACATAGAAGAAGATGGTGAAGGCGAGCAGGGCGGCGGCGAGCCAGTTGGCGACGATGCCCAGGGTGAACACCGAGGCGGCGGCGAGCGTCAGCCCGAAACCGAGCGCTTCGGCGCGCGACACCCGCCCCGTCGGGATCGGGCGACCGGCGGTGCGCGTCATCAAGCCGTCGATGTCGGCATCGACCCACATGTTGAGCGCGCCGCTGGCGCCGGCGCCGAGCGTGATCGCGAGAAGGGCGGCGGCGTCGAGGGTCGGGCTGCCGCCGCGCGGGGCGATCAGCATGCCCGCGACGGCCGTGTACACGACGAGGGACATGACGCGTGGTTTGAGCAGAGCGAGATAGTCGCCGGGATCGGCGGTGGAAACCGCGTTGGCGTCGTCGCTGATGTAACTCATCGCTTCACATTCGCGCCCATCGAGGGCTTGGTGCCAAAGGCCGAGGAGTCGCTCGGCCATCGACGGTCGCGCGGTCGACCTAGTGATCGGCGCCGCTGATGCGCGGCAACGTTTCGAACTGGTGGTAGGGCGGCGGCGAGGAGAGGGTCCACTCCAACGTCGTCGCGCCGGCGCCCCAGGGGTTGTCGCCGGCCAGCACCTTCTTCTGGAACGCTTCGAAGATGATGTAAAGGAACAGAATGACGCCGGCAAAGGAGATGTAGGACCCCCAGGACGAGACCTCATGCCACAGCGTGAAGGCGTCGGCATAGTCGATGTACCGGCGCGGCATGCCGGCGAGACCGAGGAAGTGCTGGGGGAAGAAGGTGATGTTGACGCCGACGAACATCAGCCAGAAATGGATCTTGCCCAGCGTCTCGTTGTACATGTAGCCCGACATCTTCGGGAACCAATAGTAGAAGCCGGCAAAGAGGGCGAACACCGCGCCAAGCGACAAGACGTAGTGGAAGTGCGCGACGACGTAATACGTTTCGTGGAGGTAGCGGTCGATGCCGGCATTGGCGAGCACCACGCCGGTGACGCCGCCGACGGTGAACAGGAAGATGAAGCCGGTCGCCCACAGCATCGGCGTGCGGAACGAGATGGACCCGCCCCACATGGTGGCGATCCAGGAAAAGATCTTCACGCCGGTCGGTACGGCGATCACCATGGTCGCGAACACGAAGTAGCGCTGCGTCGAGAGCGACAGGCCCACGGTGTACATGTGGTGCGCCCACACCACGAAGCCGACCACGCCGATCGCGACCATGGCGTAGGCCATGCCGAGGTAGCCGAAGACCGGCTTGCGCGAGAAGGTCGAGATGATGTGGCTGACGATGCCGAAGCCCGGCAGGATCAGGATGTACACCTCCGGGTGGCCGAAGAACCAGAACAGGTGCTGGAAGAGGATGGGGTCGCCGCCGTTCGACGGGTCGAAGAAGGTCGTCCCGAAATTACGGTCGGTGAGCAGCATGGTGATGGCGCCGGCGAGCACCGGAAGCGACAGCACCAGCAGGAAGGCGGTGACCAGCACCGACCAGGCGAACAGCGGCATCTTGTGCAGCGTCATGCCGGGCGCGCGCATGTTGAAGATCGTGGTGATGAAATTGATCGCGCCGAGGATCGAGGAGGCACCGGCGAGGTGCAACGACAGGATCACGAAGTCCATCGCCGGGCCGGGGTGGCCGGTGTTGGACGAGAGCGGCGGGTACATCACCCAGCCGCCGCCGAAGCCCTTCATGCCCGGCGCGCCCTCGACCCAGGCCGAGATGCAGAGCAGGGCGAAGGAGGAGGGCAGCAGCCAGAACGAGATGTTGTTCATGCGCGGGAACGCCATGTCCGGCGCGCCGATCATGATGGGCACGAACCAGTTGCCGAAGCCGCCGATGAGCGCCGGCATCACCATGAAAAAGATCATGATCAGGCCGTGGCTGGTGATGATGACGTTGTAGAGGTTCTTCGCCGCCTCTTCGGCCACGCCGGCATCGTAGCCTTGCAGGGTGGCAAGGTGCTGCATGACGTGGCTGCCAGGCGATTGCAGCTGCATGCGCATCAGCACGGAGAACAGGCCGCCGATGAACCCCGCCGTGATGGCGAAGATCAGGTACAGCGTGCCGATGTCCTTGTGGTTGGTCGAGTACAGGTAACGGCGCCAACCGTGGGGGACGGCGTGGTCGTCGGCGGCGACAGCGGTTGCCATGTCGGGTGGTCCCTTACTGGGCGCCGGCGACGCGCAGCGGCGTCGCGCCGGCGGTCGCGGCGAAACGCGTGGCATCGGCGGCGGCGAAGTTCTTCTTGGCGTCGTTGAGCCAGGCCTGGTACGTCGGCTGGCTCACCACCCTGAAGGAGATCGGCATGTAGGCGTGGTCCTTGCCGCACAGCTTGGAGCATTGCCCGTAGTACACGCCCTCCTTTTCCGCGCGGAACCAGCTTTCGTTCATGCGACCGGGGACGGCGTCGATGCGCACGCCGAAGGCCGGAACCATGAAGCTGTGGATCACGTCGGCGCCGGTGACGAGCAGGTGGACGGTCTTGTTGACAGGAACCACGGCCTGGTTGTCGACGGCGAGCTGGCGCAGCATGCCCGGCTTCAGGTCGTCGCCTTTCAGCAGGTAGGAATCGAAGGCGAAGCCGCCGTTCTGGTCCTTCGGGTATTCGTAGTTCCAGAACCACTGCTTGCCGGTGATCTTGAGCGTCATGTCCGACTTTGGCACGACCAACTCGTTGGTGAGCAGCTTCATCGAAGGGATGGCGATCACGAACAGCAAAAGGACCGGGGTCACCGTCCAGGCGATCTCCAGCAGCGTATGGTGGGTCGTCTTGGAGGGGACGGGATTGGCCTTCTCGTTGAAGCGCACGAACACGATGGCGAGAAGAGCGGCGACGAACACCGAGATGGCGACGATGATCGGCAGCAGGATGTCGTTGTGGAAGACGTGCATCTCCCGCGCGATCGGGGTCACCGCCTCCTGCATGCCCATCTGGCCGGGCTGGGGAATGCCGTCGGCATGCCCGGCACCCGCGGCGAGAAGGCCTGCTGCAACGATGGCGGCGGCGAACAGTCCGGTCTTGAACGGCGCTCTCATGCCTTGATCCAGTTCCGCCCTGTTTGATCGGGCGCAACCGGTACGCCTCGCCTTCCGAGATCGGACGCATGTCGGTCGCTGCGCCCGGCAGCGGGTCAAACCATAAACGCGGGCGAAGCGCAACGATATCGCCCGACCCACGTCGCGGCCTGAGGACCCAAGCGAGAAAACCGCGGGCAAGGCTCACCTCCGTCTCTTTTTTGCCTTAGCAGTCCCGCTTTAAAGGGCGCAGATTCGAGGCACGATTGATCAGGCGAAGCGGACGGCAGGGGATGGGGCGCGTCGGCGCGTGGTGCGTGCC
>CAXTFM010000031.1:0-28998 GCA_964243435.1 uncultured Beijerinckiaceae bacterium | reverse complement strand
CAAGGCCGGCATCGCCCGCACCTTCCAGGTGGTGCGCTCCTTTGACAGCATGACCGTGCTGGAGAACGTCATGGTCGGCGCCTTCGGTCGCGTGCTGCGCACCCGCGACGCGCGCGCCGAGGCCCATCGCGTGCTCGACTTCACCGGCCTGTCCGCCAAGGCCGAAACCCCGGCGCTGCGCTTGAGTCCGCCGGAAAAGCGTCGCCTGGAGGTCGCCCGCGCCCTGGCCATGCGCCCGCGCATCCTGCTGCTCGACGAGATGCTGACCGGTCTGACGCCGACGGAGGCGGCCTCGGGCGTCGCGCTGGTGCGCAAGGTGCGCGACCAGGGCGTCACCATCGTCATGGTGGAGCACGTGATGGAGGTGCTGCTGCCGCTCATCGACCGGGCGGTGGTGCTCAACCTCGGGCGCGTGCTGATGCAGGGCAGCCCCAAGGAGATGGTCAGCCACGCCGACGTCATCCAGGCCTATCTCGGGTCGCGCTATGTCACCTGACGCGCAAACGAGCGACGCCCTGCTCGACCTCGCCAACGTCGGCGCCGCCTACCGCGGCCTCAAGGCGCTGCAGGACGTCAGCCTCACCGTGCGTCCCGGCGAGATCGTCGCCGTGATCGGCAGCAACGGCGCCGGCAAGAGCACGCTGCTGCGCGCCATCGCGGGCCAGGTCGCCTCCGTCGAGGGCACGATCCGCTTCGAGGGGGAGGACCTCGCGCGCGTCGCGCCACACCTCATCACCCGGCGCGGCATCGGCCTGGTGCCGGAAGGGCGCCGCCTGTTCCCGCGCCTCAGCGTCGGCGACAACCTCCGCCTCGGCGCCTACGCCAAGCGCGGCACGGCCGACCGCTTCAAGTCGCTCGACCTCGTCTACACCCTGTTCCCGCGCTTGCAGGAGCGGCTGGGGCAGCGCGCCGAAACGCTGTCGGGCGGCGAGCAGCAGATGCTCGCCATCGGGCGGGCGCTGATGACGCAGCCCAGGCTGCTCATGCTGGACGAGCCGAGCCAGGGCATCGCCCCCAAGCTCGTCGACGACATCTTCGCCGCCGTGGCGCGCATCCGCGACCTCGGCGTCACCGTGATGCTCGTCGAGCAGCGCCTCGTCGAGGCGCTGGAACTCGCCGATCGCGCCTACGTCCTGCAAACCGGTCGCGTCGTGATCTCCGGCACGGCGCGCGAGGTGCGCGACAACCCGGACGTCCGCCGCGCCTACCTCGGCATGTGACGCGGCGGCGTCCCCTCGCAGCGACCGAAGGAGTCGACCGATGACGCTCAGGCTTCCCGTGACGCCGACCGATCCCGACCTGCCGACCGATCCGGCCGCGCTGCGCGCCCTGATCCGGCGCGGCGCCTATGCCGGGCAAACCTCCGGCCTCGCGCCGGGCCGCGTGCAGGCCAACCTCGCCATCATGCCGGCGGACTGGGCCGGCGACTTCCTCCTGTACTGCCAGCGCAACCCCAAGCCGTGCCCGGTGCTGGCCGTCACCGACCCTGGCGACCCCGTCTTCGCGACGCTCGGGCGCGACGTCGACGTGCGCACCGACGCCCCGCGCTACAAGGTGTTCCGCGACGGCGTCGTGGTGGACGAGCCGAGCGACCTGCGCGCGGTGTGGCGCGACGACCTCGTCGCCTTCGCCATCGGCTGCTCCTTCTCCTTCGAGGAGGCGCTGGTCGAGGCCGGCCTCGGCCTCCGCCACCACGCCGCATGCTGCAACGTGCCGATGTACGAGACCGCGATCCCGACCCTGCCGACGCGGCGCTTCTTCGGGCCGCTCGTCGTGTCCATGCGCCCGTTCCGCCCGGCGGACGCGATCCGCGCGATCCAGGTCACCTCGCGCTTCCCCGGCGTGCACGGCGCGCCGGTGCACCTCGGCCTGCCCGGCGACATCGGCATCGCCGACCTCGCGCGGCCCGACCACGGCGACGCGGTGGAGGTCCGCCCCGACGAGCTGCCGGTGTTCTGGGCCTGCGGGGTGACCCCGCAGGCGGCGGCCGCGCGCGCCAAGCCGCCGCTGTTCATCGCGCACCACCCCGGCGCCATGCTTGTCACCGACCTGATGAACCCGCAGCTCGCGGTGTTCTAGGGCGGCTACAGCGCCGGCCGGCGCAGGTGCCAGTCGGTCGCGCCCTGGTAGGCCTGGCCGACGCGCAGCGCCGTCGCCTCGTCGAAGCCGCGGCAGGCGATCTGGAGCGACAGCGGCAGGCCCTCGGCGGTGAAGCCGTTCGGCAGGGAAAGGGCGCAGAGTTCCAGGATGTTGACGAAGCGGGTGAAGCGCGAGGGCAGCGTGCCCTGGTCGACCGCGGCGAGCGGGATCGCCGCCGTTTCGGTTGTCGGCGTCAGCAGCGCGTCGACGCCGTCGAGCGCGTGCAGCAGCTCGCGGCGCCAGCGGCGGTGCGTGTCGCGCGCGCGGAGGTAGTCCAGCGCGCTCACCCCCTTGCCGGCAAGCACCCGCTTGCGTACCGCCTCGTCGAGCGGCAGGCTCGGGTCGTCCGCCAGCGCGCCGACATGGAAGTAGGCCTCGGCCTGCACGATGGCCTGCGAGCTCACGCAGTCGGCGAAGGTGAAGGGCAGGGCGACGTCGACGATGTCGGCGCCGAGCTCCGCCAGCCGCTCCAGCGCCGCGTCGTAGGCGGCGAGCATGTCGTCCGACACGCCGGCGCGCTCGGCCGCCGGCATCCGCCCGAGCCGCAGGCCGCGCACGCCGCGGCGCATCGCCGGTGCGGGGTCGTCGTAGGTGATGCCGCGGGTGAGGGGGTCGAGCGGGTCGACCCCCTGCAGCACGCCGTAGAGCAGCGCCGCGTCCTCCACCGTGCGCACCATCGGGCCGGGCGTGTCGAAGGTCGTGCTCAGCGGCAGGATGCCGTAGGTGCTGATGCGCCCGGCCGTCACCTTGAGCCCGGTGATCCCGCAATACGACGCCGGCAGGCGCACCGAGCCGCCGGTGTCCGTGCCGATCGCCCAGGGCGCGAGGCCCGCCGCCACCGCGACGCCCGAGCCGCAGCTCGACCCGCCGGGCACCCGCGGCGTCGCGAGGTCGTGGGGGTTCCACGGCGTGCCCATGCGCTCGTTGGTGCCCCAGCCGCCGAGCGCGAACTCAACCGTGTGGGTCTTGCCGAGCACGACCATGCCCGCGGCGATGAGCTTGCGCGCGATCGTCGCCGTCACCGTGGAGCGGCGCTCGCGCCAATGCGCCGAGCCGCCGGTGGTCACCCGGCCCTCCAGCTCGATCAGGTCCTTCAGCGCGATCGGCACGCCGTGCAGCGGCCCGACCGCCTGGCCCGCGCGGATCGCGCGCTCCGCCGCCTCCGCCGCCAGGCGCGCGTCCGGCCCGTACACCTCGACGAAGGCGTGGAGCTTCGGTTCCAGCCGCGCGATGCGGGCGAGGAAGCCCTCGGTGACCTCGACGGGCGACAACGCGCGCGCGGCGATGGCGCGGGCCAGCTCCGCGGCGGATTGCAGGCAAGGGTCGGCCGCCATCACTTCACGCTGACAAGGGTGAGGTCGACGAACCACGATTGCGGGGACACGAAGCCGGTGACCTTCTTCGCCATCGCGCGCGGGTTGAGGTCATGGACGATGTACAGCCACGGCGGGTCATCGACGAGGCGCTCGTGGGCGGCGCGGTAGGCCTTCGAGATCGTCGCCGGGTCGGAAGCGTTGGCCAGCGTGCTGATCGCGGCGTCGAACCGCTCGTCGCGCCAGTGCGGGAAGTTGAAGCCGTTCGGCGAGAAGGTCGAGGACGAGAAGTAGCGCACCATCACGCCGGGGTCGGAGGCGGGCGAACTGACGTTGAGCGCCACCGCACCCTGCAGCGAGGGCGCGTCGGGCACGGCGCGGCTGTTCGTCAGCAGCACCTGCCAGTCGACGACGGCGTAGTCCACGTCGACGTCGCAGGCCTCCTTGAGGTTCTGCTGGAGGAACTCGTTCATCGGCAGCGGCAGCATCTGCCCGGAGCCGGAGGGCGAGATCATCACCTTGAAGTGCAGCGGCTTGCCGGCGCCGTAGCCGGCCTGGGCGAGCAGCGCCTTGCCCTTGGCGGGATCGAAGCCGTAGCGGTTGACCGGCGCGCCGAAGTCGGGGTCGCTCTTCTTCAGCCAGCCCACCGCCGGCTCCGCGGTGCCGCTGAGCAGGCTGACGAGGCCCTCGCGGTCGATGCAGTAGTTCAGCGCCTGACGCACCCTGACGTCCTTGAACGGGCTGTTCGTCGCGTCGATGTCGTAGAACCACGGCCACACGTGCGGGTAGGAGCCGGTGGTGATGGTGAAGCCGGCGGCCTTCAGCGAGGGGATGCCGTCGGCGGGCGGCACCTCGATCCAGTCGACCTGGCCGGAGCGCAGCGCGGCGAGGCGCGTCGTCGCCTCCGGCATCGGCAGCAGCGCGACGTGGTCGACCTTGGCGAGCCTCGCACGGTCCCAGTACCCGTCCCATCGCGCGAGGTCGACCGACTGGCGCGGCACGACCTTGGTGATCTTGAACGGGCCGGTGCCGGCCGCCGGCAGGGTGGCGACCTTCGCCCAATCCTTGCCGGCCTTGTCGAACGAGGCCGGCGCGGTGAACAGCAGGTAGGTCACCATGTAGGGGAAGTACGAGGCCGGCGTGGTCGTGGTCAGCGCCACGGTGTCGTCGTCGACCTTGCGCCAGCTCGCCAGCACCGGCACGCGCGACCGGGTGATGCCCGCCGCCTGCACCTCGAACTGCGGGCTCGACCTGTTGAAGTAGCGCTCGAGGTTCCAGATCACCGCGTCGGCGTTGAAGTCGGTGCCGTCGTGGAACTTGACGCCGTGCCGGAGGTGGAAGGTCCAGGTCTTCTTGTCGTCGGGCGACTCTTCCCAGCGCTCGGCGAGGCCGGGGCGCAGCGTGGCGAGGCGGTCGGTCCGCGTCAGGTCCCAGGAGACCAGCCCCTCGAAGATGGGGTAGCCGAGGAAGCGCATGCCCTCGAAGCCGTTGTTCGGCATGCCCGTCGTCGTCGGCACGTCGGACGCGGTCATCGCGATGCGCAGGGTGGATTCGGCGGCGGCCGGACGGACGAGGAGGCTCGCGGCGACGAGGGCGGCGGCGAGCCTGATCGCCCGGACCCTGCCCGGGGTGGCCGCCGATCGGCCGGCATGCGGCATGACGTTCATGGGTGTGCGTGGCTCCAGGTGGGCGCGGCGCGGCCGGCGGCGTGCGACCGCCTGCAAGAACCGTACTTCCCCCGCCGGCGCGCCCGGTCAGCGCCGCTGCAGTTGCTCCATCGTCGCGAGGACGCGACGGGCCTGATAGAGGAAGGGATAGTCGATGAACTGCCCGTCGAGCTGGATCGCCGCCGAGCCCGCGCGTTCCGCCTCGGCGAAGGCGTCGACGACCCGCCGTGCCCGCGCCACCTGCTCGGGCGTCGGGGTGAAGGCGGCGTTGGTCGCGGCGACCTGCGCGGGATGGATGCACAGCTTGGCCGAAAAGCCCATGTCGCGGGCGCGCGCCGCCGAGCGGGCGAAGCCGTCGGCATCCTGGAGGTCGACCCACACCGTGTCGACCGGCGGCGCCAGGCCCGCCGCGCGCGAGGCCAGCACCAGCGCGCTGCGGTAGGGCGCGAACTCGGCCTCCTCCGCGCTCCAGGCGAGGTTCATGTCGAGGGTGAAGTCGCCGGCGCCGAAGGCGAGCTGCCGTACCCGCGTCCCCGCGCCCGCGATGGCGGCGACGTTGGCGACGCCGCGCGCCGTTTCAACGATCGGCACGAGGTCGAGCGAGCCCGCCGCCAAGCCCTGCTCGCGCTCGACCTGGGCGAGGAGCCAGTCCGCCGTCTTCAGCTCGTCGGCGGTCTCGATCTTGGGCACCACCAGCCCGTCGACGCCGCGCCGCACCACGGCGAGCACGTCGCCGAAGCCGAACGGGGTGGAGATCGGGTTGACCCTGACGTAGCCGGCGCAGCGGCGCGGCGCCTGCAAGGCGGCGACGACCACCTCGCGCGTCGCGACCTTCTCGGCGACGGGGCAGGCATCCTCGAGGTCGAGGATCACGGCGTCGGCGTCGAGCGTGAGCGCCTTGCCGGCGCGCCGGGCGTTGTTGCCGGGCGCGAACAGGTACGAGCGGTGCGGCGGCACGAGGTCCTCCCAAGGAGCCAGGCAGCGGCCGGCGCGCGGCCTAGCGCGGCGGCGGCGAATACTTCCTGTCGAGCGCATCCATCGCCTCGACGTTGCCGGCCGAGCGGCCGGCGCTGTCGAAGTCGGACGCGAGCCAGCTGTCGACCACCGCCTTGGCGAGTTCCGGCCCGACGACGCGGGCGCCCATGGTGATGATCTGGGCGTTGTTGCTTTTCGCCGCCCGCTCGGCCGAGTAGGTGTCGTGGGTCAGCGCGGCGCGGATGCCCGGCACCTTGTTCGCCGAAATGGACACGCCGATGCCGGTGCCGCAGAACAGGATGCCGCGCGCGAACTCGTGGTTGGCGATGGCGAGGCCGACGCGCTCGGCGGTTTCAGCGTAGGACTCCGGCGAACCGCCCGGCGGCGGCGACAGGTCGACCACCTCGACCCCCTTGTCGCGGAGGTGGGCGGCGATGACGTCGAGGAGCGGCTTGCCGGCGCCGTCGGCACCGAGGACGAGTCTGGTCATCGCCGTCATATCGGTCGCGCGGCGCGAAGCTCAAGCCGCGGGAAGGTGGCGCTCGACATAGGCCAGGCAGTCGCGCACCGCCGCCTCGATCACGGGCAGCGGGACCGGCTCGGCGCGGCGCACCGGCTGGGCGTCGGTGCGCCGGCGCATGCGCAGCGGCAGCTCCACCGCGAAGGGCAGGTCGGGCCGGCCGGCGAGCGCGGCCATGACGGCGTCGCAGTCGATGTCGCCGCGGCCGGGCACCACGAAGTGCCAGCCCTCCGCGTCGCGCTTCACGTCCTTGAGGTGGACGTGCGCGCAGCCGGGCAGGGCGGCGACGGCGTCGCGGGCGGCGTCGATGCCGCCCGGACGGTGCGAGGCGGTGTTGCCGGGGTCGTAGTTCAGCCGCACGGCCGGCAGGGCCAGCTCGGCGACGAGCGCTAGGCCCTCGGCGGCGTCGTTCATCAGGTTGTCCTCGCCGTTGCCGGGGTTTTCCAGCCCGATGGCGAGGCCGAGCGCTGCGGCGTGCGCGGCGAGCGGGCCGATGTTGGCGAGGAAGCGGGCGCGGCGGCTGCGCACGGCCGCGTTGGTGTTGACGACGCGGGCGCCGAGCGCCGCCGCGAAGTCCATGCGCCCCTTGAACACCGCGACCGCGTCGTCGCGCCCGAGGTCGATGTGCGTGGACAGGGCGTGGCAGCGCAGCCCGCTCGCGTCGAGCCAGCCGCGGGCGCGGCGCGCGGCGGCGGGGGTGAAGCTGTCCTCGCCGAAGGGCTCGGTGTAGCCGACGATGAAGGCCGGCTCGACGAAGCGCACGCCGCAGCGCGCCATGCTGTCCAGCGCTTGCGGGAACGCGTAGCCGTCATAGGGCGCGGCCGAGATGGAGATCGGCCGCACCTCAGCGCGCGTCCAGCCGGTGCCGCAGCCCGTCGGCGAGCGTCGCCAGGATGAGGTCGCAGGAGGCGGCGCCGGCGTCGAGGAAGCCGCGCGAGCGCTCGCCGAGGCGCGCGGCGCGGCCGAGCTTGGCCACCATGCTCCGCGTCGCCTCCAGCCCGGCGGCGGCGGCGGCCTTGGCCGCGCCGAGGCACGCGGCGAACCCTTCACCGCGCGCAACCGCTTCGTCAAAGGCGGCGACGGCCGGTTGCAGCACGTCCACCAGCGTCTTGTCGCCGGGCTTGGCCTCGCCGAGCCCGCGCACCGCGTCGAGCCCGGCGCGCAGCATCGCGCCGCAGCGGTCGCGGTCGAGCGCACCGGCGCCTTCCAGCGCCTCCGCCATGTCGGTGAAGAAGGTGCCGTAAAGCGGCCCCATCGAGCCGCCGATGTCGCCGAGCAGCGTGTCGCCGAGCACGTTCAGCCCCTGCGCGAGGTCGAAGCCGTCCAACTTTTCGAGCTTGGCGCCGGCGAGGCGGAAGCCCTTGGCCATGTTGACGCCGTGGTCGCCGTCGCCGGTGGCGCCGTCGATCTCGCTGAGGCGGTCCTTGTCGCGCAGGATCGCCGCCACGAGGTCGAGCACGATCGGGCCGGCGTCGCGCAGGTCGACCTCGTCCATCACCAGCCCTCCTGCAGGGTCAGGCCGACGGAGCGGCACGGCGCCGCCATCAGCCGCTCCAGCGCGGCATCCATGCGCATCAGCGTCACCGACACCCCCATCATGTCGAGCGAGGTGAAGTAGTTGCCCACCAGACGGCGCGCCGGGGTGATCCCCTTGGCGCGCAGCAGGGCGTCGATGTGGCCGTACAGCAGGTAGAGTTCCATCAGCGGCGTGGCGCCGAGACCGGACACGAGCGCCGTCACCGTGTCGCCGCCGGCGAAGGGCAGGTCGGGCAGGATGCGCTCGACCATCAGCGCCGCCATCTCCGCCGCCCGCGCGGTGGGCAGCACGGCGACGCCCGGCTCGCCGTGGTGGCCGATGCCGACCTCCATCTCGCCGTCCTTGATGGCGAAGTTCGGCCTGCCCGCCGCGGGGATGGTGCAGGCGGACAGCCCGATGCCGATGGAGCGGGTGCCGTCGAGCGCGCCCTGCGCGGCGGCGACAACCTCGGCCAGCGTGCCGCCCTCGGCCGCGCGCGCGCCGCCGACCTTCCACATCAGGATCTCGCCGGCGACGCCGCGGCGGTTCTGCCGCTCGTCGGCGCCGGCGGAGGCGACGTCGTCGTTGGCCACGACGGTGCGCACGGCGATGCCGTCCTTGGCGGCGAGCTTGACCGCCATCTTCACGTTCATGTTGTCGCCGGCGTAGTTGCCGTACAGGCAGGCGACGCCGTGGCCGCGGTCGGCGGCGCGGAAGGCGGCGTGGAAGGCCTTGGCGGTGGGCGAGGCGAACACTTCGCCGATCGCCACCGCGTCGACGAGCCCGGGGCCGACATAGCCGAGGAAGGCCGGCTCGTGGCCGGAGCCGCCGCCGGTGACGACGCCGACGCGCGCCGCGCCGGCGTCGCCGTCGGCGCGGCGCAGCACCCGGGGGTGGTCGGTCGCGGCGAGGAGGTCCGGCCGCGCCAGCAGGATGCCGCGGATGAAGTCCTCCGCGACCTCCTCGGGGTCGTCGATCACCCGGTTCATGGGCAGGGCTCCGTTGCGATGCGGCGGGGCGGGGGGCGCCTCAGTGGAGGAAGCCGGTCGAGAACCAGGGCACGGCGGCGAGCAGCAGCAGCGTCAGGGTGAGCACGCCGAGGTAGGGCCAGATGCGCCGGAGCGCGCGGTCGGGATGGACGTTGCCGATGGTGCAGGCGGTGTAGTAGCCGAGCCCGAAGGGCGGGGCGAAGAGCCCGATGCCCATCGCCAGGATGATGACGATGGCGTAGTGCACCTCGTTGACGCCGAGCTCCCTGGCGATGGGGAACAGCAGCGGCCCGAACAGCACCATGGCCGGGATGCCCTCCAGCACGCTGCCGAGCACGATGAAGGCGAGGATGGAGATGGCGAGGAAGCCGTAGCCGCCGCCGGGCACGGAGGCCATCGCCTGGGCCAGGGCGTGCGAGAAGCCGGACTGGGTCAGCGCCCACGCCATGCCCGTCGCCGCCCCGATGATGAACAGGATGGCGCCCGACAGCGTCGCCGTCTCGACCAGCATGGGATAGGTGCGGCGCCAGTCGAAGCTGCGGTAGATCGGGATGCCGAACACGAGGCAGTAGGCGATGCCGATCGTGGACACCTCCGTCGCGGTGGCGACGCCCTCGACCACCGCGGTGCGGATCAGCACCGGCAGCAGCAGCGCCGGCAGCCCGATGAGGAAGGTCTTGCCGACGAGCGCCACCGGGGCGCGGGCGATCGGCGCCTCGCGGGTGCGCTGGCGGGCGAGGACGGCCAGCGCGAGCGCCAGCACCACCCCGGGCAGCAGCCCGCCGGTGAACAGGGCGGAGATGGACACGCCGGTGACGGAGGCGATGGCGATCAGCACCAGCGAGGGCGGGATGGTTTCCGCCATCGCGCCCGACGCCGCGAGCAGCGACACCATCTCGCCCTCGTTCAAGCCGCGGCGCTTCATTTCGGGAAACAGCACCGGCGCCACCGCCGCCATGTCGGCCGCCTTGGAGCCGGAAATCCCCGACACCAGCAGCATGCCCCCGAGCAGCACGTAGCTGAGGCCGCCGCGCACGTGGCCGATCAGCGCCGCGAGGAAGTTCACCATGGCGCGGGCCATGCCGGTGGCCTCGACGAGCTGGCCGAGCAGCACGAAGAGCGGCACGGCGAGGAGGATCAGCGAGCTCATCCCCTCGTCGAGCCGCCCCACCACCACGGCGAGCGGCGTCGACGAGGTGGTGAGCAGGTAGGCGGCGGTGGAAAGGCCGAAGGCGAAGGCGATGGGCACGCCGAGCAGCACCCCCGCGCCGACGAGGGTCACGAAGAAGAACAGCAGGTTCCAGTTGCCGATGGCGGTGAGCGCCGGCGCCGCCGCCCACAGCGCCAGGGCGAGGGCGCCGAGGACGGCGGCGGCCAGCACCACCTCGCGCCAGCCCTGGCGCAGCAGGCGCAGCGCCGCGATCAGCAGCATGAGGCCGATGCCGACCAGCATGGCGTAGGCGCGGATGCTGCCCGGCCAGCCCAGCGCCGGCGTTTCGATGAAGCCCTGGTCGTCGACGTAGTCCATCGCCGGATGGACGAGCAGGGCGAGGAACACCAGGGG
This sequence comes from uncultured Beijerinckiaceae bacterium, assembly GCA_964243435.1. Classification (GTDB taxonomy): domain Bacteria; phylum Pseudomonadota; class Alphaproteobacteria; order Rhizobiales; family Beijerinckiaceae; genus RH-AL1. The sequence goes on along the minus strand of CAXTFM010000031.1, from coordinate 18,315 downwards.
CACGCCGGTCCCCAGCGCCTCGAAGCGCCGCTGCCACGGCGGCGGCATCATCGCCGTGACCGTGGACAGCTGCATGTGGGCGCTGCGGTTCAGCGCGATGGCGGCGCCCACCATGGCGAGCCACAGGAACAGCAGCGAGGCGAACTCGTCGCTCCACACCAGCGGGCGGTCGAACACGAAGCGCGACACCACGCCCATCAGCAGGATCACGACCTCCGCCACGACGAGCACCGCCGCCACGGCCTCCATCACCCGGCCGAGCACCCGTTCGACGGCGCCGACGGGCGAGCGCGCGCCCATCGTGACTTCGGCGGTGGCGGCGAGGTGGGTCACGTCAGCTTGCCCGTGACGTTCTCGAGCGTCGACCAGGCTTCCCCGCCGAACCTGCCCTGCCAGCCCTTGTAGTAGTCCGTCCCCCGGAGGGCGTCGCGGAACGCCCCGCGATCGACCTCGCGCACCGTCATGCCCTTGGCCGCGAGGGTCTTGCGCAGGCTGTCGCTCAGGCCGACGACGTCGGCGCGCTGCTGCTGGCCCGACGCGCCGAGCTCGCGCTGCACGATGGCCTTGAGGTCGGCCGGCAGCTTCTCCCAGGCGCGGCGGTTGCCGAGGATCTGGTAGCCGTCCCACACGTGCCCGGTCAGGCTCAGCGACTTCTGCACCTCGTAGAGCTTGGTGGTGGCGATGATGGCGAGCGGGTTCTCCTGGCCCTCGACGATCCGGGTCTGCAGCGCGGAATAGAGTTCGTTGAAGTTGATGGGCGTCGGCGAGGCGCCGAGCGCCTGGAACAGCGAGGTCAGGATGGGCGCGGGCGGCACCCGCATCTTGAAGCCCTTGAGGTCGGCGGGGGTGGCGATCTCGCGGGTGGAGGAGGTGAGCTGGCGGAAGCCGTTGTTCCACAGCGGCGTCACCGACACCAGGCCGGCCCTGGTGATCTGCGCCGCGAGGTAGGCCCCGAGCGCCCCGTCGGTGGCCTTCCACACCGCGTCGTAGTCGGGAAAGGCGAAGCCGATGCTGAGCAGGCCGGCGGCCGGCACCAGCGTGTTGAGGATGGAGGTCGCGAGGTTGAAGAACTCCACGCCGCCGTTGCGCACCTGGCTGAGGAGGTCGGTGTCCGAGCCGAGCTGGTTCGCGGGGAACAGCTTGATGTCGAGCCGGCCGCCGGACGCGTCGCGGATGCGCGCCAGCGCCTCGGCGGCGCGCACGTTGACGGGGTGGGTCGGGTCCTGCCCGGTGGCGAACTTGTAGGAATACTCCGCCGCCGAGCCGCGGCGCGCGATCAGCGTCACCATCGGCACGGCGGCGGCCCCCGCCAGAACGGCGCGGCGGGTGGTAGGTCCGCCCGTCGGCTTCTCGCTCGTCATCCCAGCCATACCGGCCTCCCCGTCATGTCGTTGATCGGGCCGGGCGCTTCTGCGGCGCCCCGTTCAGCCCGTGATAGCTGCGGACGACCTGGCTGTCGTCGGCGGCGCCGAGGCCCTGCCCGGAGGCGGCCAGGAACATTTGCAGCGCCGCCGCCGCGAGCGGCAGCGCCGCCCGCGCGTCGCGGCCGGCGTCGAGCACGATGCCGAGGTCCTTGACGAAGATGTCCACCGCGCTGGTCACCGGCGGCGCCTCGTCGAGCATGCGCGGGCCGCGGTCGCGCAGCATCCAGCTCGACGCGGCCGAGCCCGCCACGATGTCGAGCATCACGGCGCCGTCGACGCCGACCTTGGCGGCGAGCGCCAGCGCCTCCGCCGCGGCGGCGATGTGGACGCCGCACAGCAACTGGTTGACGCTCTTCACCACCGCGCCCTGTCCCGGCCGCTCGCCGACGTGGACGACCTTGCCGCCCATCGCGTCGAGCACCGGGCGCACGGCGGCGAGGTGCGCCGCGGGCGCCGCCGCCATCACGGTGAGGGTGGCTGCCAGGGCACCCGCCGTGCCGCCCGACACGGGGGCGTCGACGAAGCGGCGCCCCGCCGCCTCGACGGCGGCGGCGATCTCCTCCACGACGCGCGGCGGGCACGTCGCCATCAGCACCACGGTGCCGCCCGCGGGCAGGGCGGCGAGCGCGCCGTCGGCGAAGAGCACGGCCCGCGCCTGCTCGGCGTTGACCACCATGAGGAGCAGCGCGCCCGCGTCGCGCGCCGCTTCGGCGGCGGAGGCGGTGGGCGTGCCCCCCGCCCTGGCCAGCGCTTCGAGTGCCGCCGGGTTGCTGTCGTAGCCGCGCACGGCGAAGCCGGCGCGCACCAGGTTCGCCGCCATCGGCGTGCCCATCGCGCCGAGGCCGACGAAGCCGATGGCCATGTCGTTCGCGCTCATCGCCCGAGCCAGCCCTTGAGCGCGGCGGCCATCGCCGCCGTCGAGATGCCGTAGCGCTCGTGCAGCGTCGGCAGCGCGCCGGCGGCGAGGAAGGCGTCGGGCAGGGCGACCTGCTTGAACGCGGGGTGGACGCCGTGGCGCATCAGCAGCCCCGCCACCGCCTCGCCGAGCCCGCCCACCACCGAATGGTTCTCCGCCACCACCACGAGGCGGCCGGGGCGGCCGGCCTCGCGCAGGATCGCCGCCTCGTCGAGCGGCTTGATCGTCGGGCTGTGCAGCACGGCGACGCCGATGCCGTCGCCGGCGAGCGCCTCGGCGACCTCCAGCGCGCGCATCGTCATGAAGCCGGCCGCGATCACCAGCACGTCGGCGCCCTCGCGCAGCAGGGCGGCGCGGCCGAGCTTGAAGCTGTAGTCGTAGCGGTCGAGCACCAGCGGCACCTGGCCGCGCAGCAGGCGCATGTAGACCGGGCCGGGATGGTCGGCGATGGCCGGCACCGCGCCTTCGATGTCGTGGGCGTCGCAGGGGTCGACGATGGTCATGTTGGGCAGGCCGCGGAAGATCGCCACGTCCTCCGTCGCCTGGTGGCTCGGGCCGTAGCCGGTGGTCAGCCCCGGCAGGCCGCAGACGATCTTGACGGGTAGGTTCTCTTCCGCGATCGCCATGGCGATGAAGTCGTAGGCGCGGCGCGAGGCGAACACGGCGTAGGTCGTTGCGAAGGGCATGAAGCCCTCGCGCGCCATCCCGGCGGCGGCGCTCATCAGCAGCTGCTCGGCCATGCCCATCTGGTAGAAGCGGTCGGGGTGGGCCTCGGCGAAGATGTGGAGGTCGGTGTACTTCGCGAGGTCGGCGGAAAGGCCGACGATCTCCGGCCGCGTTCGCGCCAGCGTGGCCAGCGCGTGGCCGAAGGGGGCGGGGCGGGTGCGCTGGCCGTCCGCCGCCAGCGAGGCGATCATCGCCGAGGTGGTGAGCCGGGGCTTGCCGGCGGGCGCGTTCACGGCGTCCGCCCGGCGTCGAGCTGGCCGAGGGCCGTGCCCCACTCGTCGGCGTCGACGCGGATGAAGTGCGCCTTCTCCCGCCGTTCCAGGAAGGGCACGCCGCGCCCCATCAGCGTGTCGCAGATCACCACGCGCGGCTTCGGCGCGTCGAGCGCGCGCGCCTCGTCGAAGGCGGTGGTCAAGGCGTCGAGGTCGTTGCCGTCGACGCGCCACGCCGCCCAGCCGAAGGCCTCCCAGCGCGCGGCGAGCGGCTCGAAGCCGAGCACGCGGGAGGACGGCCCGTCGGCCTGCTGGTTGTTGACGTCGACGAGGGCGACGAGGTTGTCGAGCTTCCAATGCGCCGCGCTCGACGCCGCCTCCCAGGTCGAGCCCTCGCCGAGTTCGCCATCCGAAAGCAGGTTGTAGACGAGGCTCCCCGAGCGCTTGCGCTTGAGGCCGAGGCACATGCCGACGGCGATGCCGAGCCCCTGGCCGAGCGAGCCGCCGGTGATCTCCATGCCGGGCGTGTAGGCGGCCATGCCCGACATCGGCAGGCGGCTGTCGTCCGAGCCGTAGCTTTCGAGTTCGTCCTCGGGGAGGATGCCGGCCTCGATGAGGGCGGCGTAGAGCGCGATGGCGTAGTGCCCGATGGAGAGGAGGAAGCGGTCGCGCCCTTCCCAGCGCGGGTCGTGCGGCCGGTAGCGCAGCGCGTGGAAGTACGACACGGCGAGCACGTCGGCGACGCCCAGCGCCTGGCCGACGTAGCCCTGGCCCTGCACCTCGCCCATGCGCAGCGCGTGGCGGCGGATGCGGTAGGCGCGCTCGGCGAGGCTGGTGTTGCTGAGCGCGTGGCCGGCCGCCCCGGCCGCGCGCTCGGCCAAGGGGTCGGCCGAGGGGGCGGCCAGGTGGTCGGCCAAGTGGTCAACCATGGATCAGCATGCCGCCGTTGACGTCGATCACCGTGCCCGTGAGGTAGGACGACAGGTCGGAGGCGAGGAACAGGCAGGCGCCGGCGACATCGGCCGCGTCGCCGAGCCTGTTCAAGGGGATGCCCTTGAGGATCTCGGTGCGCATCGCGTCGGTGAGCATGCCGCCGGTGATGTCGGTCTGGATCAGCCCCGGCGTGATGCAGTTGACGCGGATGCCGGCCGGCCCGAATTCCCGCGCCATCGCCTTGGCGAGGCCGAGCACGCCGGCCTTGGCCGCGGAATAGTGCGGGCCGCCGAAGATGCCGCCGCCGCGCTGCGCCGACACCGACGACATGTTGACGATGGAGCCGCCGCCGCGCTCGCGCATCGGCGGGATGGCGGCTTGGCTGAGGTACAGCATGCCGCGCAGGCTGACGTCGAGCACGGCGTCGTAGTTCTCGGGCGCGATGTCGAGGAACTTGATCGGCTGGGTGATGCCGGCATTGTTGACCAGCACGTCGATGCGCTCGAACCGATCGAGCACCGCCGCCACCGCCCTGGTGCAGGCGGCGCGGTCGGTGACGTCGCAGGCGAGCCCGAGATGGCCTTCGCCGGGCAGGGTGGCGGCGGCCTCCTTCGAGGACCCCTCGCCGAGGTCGAGGATGGCGATGCGGGCGCCGTGCTCGGCGAACAGGCGCGCGGTGCTGAGACCGATGCCGCGCGGGCTCGCGGCGCCGGAAATGACGGCGGTCTTGCCGGTGAGTAGCACGTCGTTCCTCCCCTGTGCCGGCCTCGCGTCTGTGCGCGATGTCGCCATCCCAATGCGTTGGGGGTGCCGTTCGATGCATCAGTTTCGCGCGAGCCGCAATGCCCGCGCGCACCCGCCAAGCGTCGCGTCCTGTCCCTTGCTCGCCTGCCATGCACGGGCGGCATCCGTTGCGGGCTCGATGTTGCAACGCGATGTTAGTAGGTTGCGACGCAGCATATTGGGCGGTTTCGGAGGAATGCGGCGATGGGCGACGACGCGGCGGGCAGGAGCGCGATGGACACCATGACCGCGATGGCAACCTTGACCGCGATGGACGTCATGGCCGAGGCGCGCCGCCTCCAGGGCGTCCACGGCGCGCGGCTGCTGTGGCGCATGATGCGTCGGGCGGGGAACGCCGTCGCCCACCCCGCCGAGGCCTTCGCCGCCCGGCACCACGGCCAGCTCACGCTGCGCTGAACCCTCGCGGGCCGCTTCGCCGGCTCGGCGGACGGCAGGCCCGGGGCGGCAGGCGCGCGGCATTCGCCGCACCGTTTTCTGTGTCGTTCGACCCGATGTCCGCGGTCCAGCATCAAAATTGCTTCGCCGACGGTGCGCTGGCGTGCGGGTGAGGTGCCCGCCGCGGCGACGCGAACCCGAGGCACCCCTTATCGCCATGACGCACCTTTCCCGTCACCCTCTTCACCGCCGCCGACTCCTGACGGGCGCCGCCGCCCTCGCCGCGGCGAGCGCGGTCCCGACCCGGCTCCTCGCGGCCGAGCCGATCAAGGTCGGCATCCTCCACTCCCTGTCCGGCACCATGGCGATCAGCGAAACCACGCTGAAGGACGTCATGCTGATGCTGATCGCCGAACAGAACGCCAAGGGCGGCGTGCTCGGCCGCCCGCTGGCGCCGGTGGTCGTCGACCCCGCCTCGAACTGGCCGCTCTTCGCCGAGAAGGCGCGCGAGCTCATCAGCAAGAACGGCTGCTCGGCCGTGTTCGGCTGCTGGACCTCGGTGTCGCGCAAGTCCGTGCTGCCGGTGTTCAAGGAACTCGACAGCATCCTCTTCTACCCCGTGCAGTACGAGGGCGAGGAAAGCCAGCGCAACGTGTTCTACACCGGCGCCGCGCCGAACCAGCAGGCCATCCCCGCCGTCGACTACCTGATGTCGGAGGAGGGCGGCTCGGTGAAGCGCTGGGTGCTCGCGGGCACGGACTACGTGTACCCGCGCACCACCAACAAGATCCTCGAAGCCTACCTCAAGGCAAAGGGCGGGGGGCCCGCCGAAATAAAGATCAACTACACCCCGTTCGGGCAGACCGATGGGCAGACCATCGTGTCCGACATCAAGCGCTTCGGCTCGGCGGGCAAGAAGACCGCCGTGGTGTCGACGGTCAACGGCGACGCCAACGTGCCCTTCTACAAGGAGCTCGGCAACCAGGGCATCAAGGCCTCCGACATCCCCGTGATGGCCTTCTCCGTCGGCGAGGAGGAGCTGGCCGGCATCGACACCAAGCCGCTCGTCGGCCACCTCGCCGCCTGGAACTACTTCGAGTCGATCGCCACGCCGGCCAACGCGGCCTTCATCAAGCAGTGGCACGACTTCACCAAGAACCCGAAGCGCACCACCAACGACCCGATGGAGGCGCACTACGTCGGCTTCAACATGTGGGTGAAGGCGGTCGAGGCGGCCAAGGACCCGGCGCCCGACAAGGTCATCGAGGCGCTGCCCGGCATCAAGCAGGCCAACCTCACCGGCGGCACCAGCGAGATGCTCGCCAACCACCACATCACCAAGCCGGTGTTCATCGGCGAGATCAAGGAGGACGGCATGTTCGACGTCGTGTGGAAGTCGGACACGCTGATCCCCGGCGAGCCGTGGTCGAAATACGTCGACGGCTCCAAGAACCTCGTCGCGGACTGGAAGGGCCTGAAGTGCGGCGACTTCGACACCGTGACCAAGAAGTGCGGCGGGTCGTGACGCCGTGAGCCGCGCCGCCATGGCGGGGCGGGCGCTGGCCATGGCCGCGCGCGTCGCGGGACTGGCCGTGGGACTGCTGATCGGGCCGGTAATTGGTCCGGCCATGGCGCAGGCGCCGGGCCTGCCCACGATCGTGGCCGAGTTCGCCAAGGACAACTACGCCGCCACCAACAAGGCCGTCACCGACCTCGGCACCAGCGTCGAGCCGCGCGCGGCGGCGATCCTCCAGGCGCTCAAGGACGAGCGCCTGGTCTTCGCCCCGGACAGCAAGGCCGTCTACCTCGCCGACGCCGCCGGCCACCTCGCCGACGCCGTCACCGGCGCGCCCGTCGACCCGGCGCCGCCCGGCGTGACGCCGGTGCGCCAGAACAACAGGGTGCGCGGGACGCTGGCCGCCGCGCTCGGCACGGTGCTGCTCGCCGCGCCCGACGCACGTGCGCGCGCGGACGCGGCGCGCACCATCCTTCGCACCCGCGACGCCAACGCCCTGCCGGCGCTGACGCGGGCGGAGTCCAAGGAAACCGACGCCGGCGCCAAGCGCGCGATGGGCGACGCGCGCGCCGCCCTCGTCGCCTTGCAGGACGCCGCGCCGGAGTCCGAGCGCGTCGCCGCCGTGAAGCGGCTCGCCACGGCCGGCGGCACCGACGCGCTCGCCGTGCTCGACCAGGTGCTGACCACGGCGAACGGGCCGCTGCGCGAGGCGGCGAGCGCGGGCAAGGGCACCGTGCAGACCCGCCTCGCGGTGCTCGACCACCTGCGCGACGCGGTCTACGGCCTGTCGCTCGGCTCGGTGCTGCTGCTCGCCTCCATCGGCCTCGCCATCACCTTCGGCGTGATGGGCGTGATCAACATGGCGCATGGCGAGATGGTCATGATCGGCGCCTACGCGACCTACGTCACCCAGCAGCTCATCCGCGACGCCGCGCCGGGCCTGTTCGATTATTCGCTGCTCGTGGCGTTGCCCGTGGCCTTCGTCGTCGCCGGCCTGTTCGGCATCCTGATCGAGCGCACGGTGATCCGCTTCCTTTACGGGCGCCCGCTCGAAACCCTGCTCGCCACCTATGGCGTGTCGCTGATCCTCCAGCAGCTCGTGCGCACGGTGTTCGGCGCCAACAACAAGGACGTCGGCGCCCCGGCCTTCATGTCGGGCTCGCTGGAGGTCGCCGGCCTGTCGATGACGCAGGGGCGGCTGTGGATCATCGCGTTCTCCGTGGCGGTGTTCTTCGCGCTGCAGGGGCTGCTGCGCCTCACCCCGTTCGGGCTGCGCATCCGCGCGGTGACGCAGAACCGCCGCATGGCCTCGGCGATGGGCATCGACACCGACCGCATCGACGCGCTCGCCTTCGGCCTCGGCTCCGGCGTCGCGGGCATCGCCGGCGTGGCGCTCAGCCAGATCGACAACGTGTCGCCCAACCTCGGGCAGGGCTACATCATCGACGCCTTCATGGTGGTGGTGTTCGGCGGCGTCGGCAACCTGTGGGGCACGCTGGTCGCGGCCCTCACGCTCGGCATCGGCAACAAGCTCCTCGAACCCTTCGCCGGGGCGGTGCTCGCCAAGATCGCCATCCTTGTCTTCATCATCCTGTTCATCCAGAAGCGCCCGCGCGGCCTGTTCGCGCTCAAGGGCCGGGCGGTGGAGGCGTGAGATGCTGACGGGCCGTTTGCTGCGCGCCGCCAACCGCACCGCGATCGCGGTCGCCGTGCTCGTCGCGCTGGCGGTGCTGGTCCCCGTGCTGTTCGTGGCGGTGCCGCAGGAGTCCGGCCTGCACGTGCCGGCCTACCTCGTGGTGCTGTTTGGCAAGTATCTCAGCTTCGCGCTGCTCGCCGTGTCCATCGACCTGATCTGGGGCTTCTGCGGCATCCTTTCGCTCGGCCACGGCGCCTTCTTCGCGCTCGGCGGCTACATGATGGGCCTCGACCTGATGCGCACCATCGGGCAGCGCGGCGCCAACCCGCTGCTCGCCTTCTTCGTGCAATGGGACAGCGCGCTGAAGCTGCCCGCCGCCGTCCTCCTCGCCCTCGCCGTGCCCGGCCTGCTCGGCTTCGTGTTCGGCGTCCTCGCCTTCCGCTCGCGGGTCAACGGCGTGTACCTGTCGATCATCACCCAGGCGATGACCTTCGCCCTCATGCTCGCCTTCTTCCGCGACGACATGGGGTTTGGCGGCAACACCGGGCTCAACGACTTCAGGACCATCGCCGGCCTGCCGATCGACGCCGACGGCACCCGCGCGGCGCTGTTCGCGCTGACGGCGCTGGTGCTCGCCGCCGCGCTCGTCGCGACGCAGGCGATCGTCGCCTCCAAGTTCGGCAAGGTGCTGGTCGCGATCCGCGACGCGCAATCGCGCACCCGCTTCGTCGGCTACCGCATCGACCGCTACCAGGTCGTGGTGTTCACCTTCTCGGCCATGCTCGCCGGCCTCGCCGGTGCGCTCTACGTGCCGCAGCTCGGCATCATCAACCCCAGCGAGTTCGCGCCGCAGAACTCGATCGAGGCGGTGATCTGGGTCGCGGTCGGCGGGCGCGGCACGCTGGTCGGCGCGGCGCTCGGCGCCGTGCTCGTCAACCTCGGCAAGACCTGGCTGACCGACGTGCTGCCCAGCGCCTGGCTTTTCGCCCTCGGCCTGCTCTTCGTCCTTGTCACCATCCTGATGCCGCGCGGCATCCTCGGCCTCGTCGACGGGTGGCGGCGGCCGCGCCGCGCGCCGCGCGACGAGCCGGCGAGCGCCGCGCTCGCGGTCGATGCCGGCCTCCCGGCCAAGCTGCCGGGGGAGTAGGGCATGGACGCCGCCGTTCTCACCCGCTCGCTGCTCTACCTCGACGACGTGCGCGTGTCGTTCGACGGCTACAAGGCGCTGCGCGGCCTGTCCCTGGTGCTCGCCCCCAACGAGATGCGCGCGATCATCGGCCCCAACGGCGCCGGCAAGACCACGATGATGGACGTGATCACCGGCAAGACCCGCCCCGACGCCGGCACGGTGTTCTACGGCGGCTCGACCGACCTCACCCGGCTCGACGAGCCCGCCATCGCCGAACTCGGCATCGGCCGCAAGTTCCAGAAGCCCACCGTGTTCGAAAGCCACACGGTGGAGGACAACATCCTGCTCGCCCTGAAGGCGAAGCGCGGCCCCTTCGCCACCCTGTTCGGCCGGGCGCCGCCCGACCAGAACGAACGCATCGAGCGCATCCTCGCCACCACCCGCCTCGCCGCGCACCGCGCGCGCCGCGCCGCCGACCTGTCGCACGGGCAGAAGCAATGGCTGGAGATCGGCATGCTGCTGGCGCAGGACCCCAAGCTGCTCCTCGTCGACGAGCCGGTCGCCGGCATGACCGACGCCGAAACCGCGCAAACCGCCGAGCTGCTGCGCGAGATCGCCCGCGACCATTCCGTCGTCGTGGTCGAGCACGACATGACCTTCGTGCGCGACCTCGGCGTCAAGGTCACCGTGCTGCACGAGGGCGCGGTGCTCGCCGAGGGGGCGCTCGACGAGGTCAGCGCCGACCCCCGCGTCATCGAAGTCTACCTGGGGCGTTGACGCGTGCTGTCCGTCGAGGAGATCGACCTTCACTACGGCGCGGCGCAGGCGCTGCGCGGCGTGTCGCTCCAGGCGCGGCCCGGCCGCATCACCTGCGTCCTCGGGCGCAACGGGGTCGGCAAGTCGTCGCTGCTGCGCGCGATCGTCGGCCACCAGCCGATCAGCAGGGGCCGCATCGTCTGGCAGGGCGGCGAGATCGCCCGCCTGCCGGCGCATGCCCGGGCGAAGCGCGGCATCGCCTACGTGCCGCAGGGCCGCGAGATCTTCCCCCTCCTCACCGTGCGCGAGAACCTCGAAACCGGCTTCGCCCCCCTCGCCCGCCGCGAGCGCTCCGTGCCCGACGAGGTGTTCGACCTGTTCCCCGTGCTGCGCACCATGCTGGGGCGGCGCGGCGGCGACCTGTCGGGCGGCCAGCAGCAGCAGCTCGCCATCGGCCGCGCCCTCGTCACCCGGCCGAAGCTCCTCGTGCTCGACGAGCCGACGGAGGGCATCCAGCCGTCCGTCATCAAGGACATCGGCCGCGCCATCGCCTACCTGCGCGGCAAGGGCGACATGGCGATCGTGCTGGTGGAGCAGTACTTCGACTTCGCCCGCGACCTCGCCGACGACTACGTCGTGCTCGACCGCGGCGCCGTGGTGCTCGGCGGCGACAGGGCGTCGATGGTCGACCACGAGGTGCGCGCGCACATGTCGGTGTAGCATCGTGCCGACCGGACCCGGGGGACTGCCGATGGATGACCGCAGGCGCATCGTCATCGCCGGCTTCCAGCACGAAACCAACACCTTCGCCCCGACGCGGGCCGACGACCGCGCCTTCGAGCAGGGCGGCGGCTGGCCGGAACTGGCGCGCGGCGACGCGGTGTTCGCCGCCATCGCCGGCAGCAACATCCCCGGCGCCGGCTTCGTGGCGCGCGCCCGCGCCGCCGGCCACGCCCTCGTGCCGACGATCTTCTGCGCGGCGAGCCCGTCGGCGCATGTGGAGGCGGCGACCTTTGAACGGATCGCCGCCGAAATCCTGGAGGGCATCGACGCCGCCGCCCGCACCGGCCCGGTGGATGGCGTGTACCTCGACCTCCACGGCGCCATGGTGACGACGCACCTCGACGACGGCGAGGGCGAACTGCTGGCGCGCGTCCGCGCCCGCGTCGGCGCCGACGTCCCCGTCGTCGCCAGCCTCGACCTCCACGCCAACGTCACCGCCGCCATGCTGGCGCAGGCCGATGCGCTGGTCGCGTACCGGACCTATCCGCACGTCGACATGGCCTTGACCGGCGCCCGCGCCCACGACCTGCTCGTCAGGCTGTGGCGGGGCGGGGGGCGCCTGCACCGCGCCGCGCGACGCTTCGACTTCATGGTGCCGATCTGCTGGCAGGCGACCGACCTCGAACCGGCCGCGCGGCTCTACACGCTGCTCGGCGCCATCGAGGCCGAAACCGGCGCGGTGCTGTCCTACGCCATGGGCTTCCCCGCCGCCGACTTCCCCGAATGCGGGCAGCTCGTGTGGGGCTACGCCGACGACCCCGCCGTCGCCGAGGCGGCGGTCGCCCGCCTCGCCGCCGCGATCGACGCCGCCGAGCCGGAGTTCCGCGGCACGCTTTACGCCCCCGACGAGGCGGTGCGCGCCGCGATCGAGATGGCGCGTTCCGCCGGCAAGCCGGTCGTCGTCGCCGACGGGCAGGACAACCCCGGCGCCGGCGGCGACTCCGACACCACCGGCATGCTGCGCGCCCTCGTCGCCGCGGGGGCGGAGCGTGCGGCGATCGGATTGATCGTCGATCCCGCCGCGGCGGCGACGGTTCACCGGCACCGCGTCGGCGACACGGTCCGCCTCGCGCTCGGCGGACGCTCGGGCGTGCCCGGCGACGCGCCCTACGAGGACGACTTCGTGGTCGAGGCGCTGTCGGACGGCGTCGCCGACGCGACCGGCCCGTATTACGCCGGGCGCCGGCTGCGCGTCGGGCCGGCGGCGTGCCTGCGCCGCGGCGGCGTCAGGATCGCGCTGGCGTCCCGCAAGGTGCAGATGGCCGACCAGGCGCTGTTCCGCGCCGTCGGCATCGAGCCGAGCGCGCAGGCGATCCTCGTGGTGAAGAGCGCCGTGCATTTCCGCGCCGACTTCGCCCCGATCGCCGCCGCCATCCTCAACGCCACCGCGCCGGGCCCGATGCCGATGCGCCTCGACGCGCTGCCGTGGACGCGGCTGCGCCCGGGACTTCGCCTCGGCGCCGGCGGACGGCCGTTCCAGCCGCCCGGAACGGCGTCGTGAGCCGCGGTTGAGGATAGCACAACGCAGGGCCGCGCAATCGACGTTGGCCTCGCGCGGGGGAAGGGCGCAGACCGGGTGCGTCCCGGAGTCTTCGCGCTTGAGCGTCCTGCTGACCGTCGTGTGCCCGATCTTCGCGATCATCGTCGCCGGCTTCGCGTGCGGACGGACGCGGCTGCTCGGGCCGACGGCGTGCTTCGAGCTCAACCGCTTCGTGGTCTACCTCGCCCTGCCGGCGCTGCTGTTCGAGGCGATGGCGGAAGCGGACCTCGCCGCGCTGTGGCAGCCCGGCTTCATCGCCGCCTATGCCCTCGGCACGCTGCTGGTCTTCGGCGGCGTGGTCGCCGCCGGCGTGTGGCGCGGCCAGCCGCTGACCGACGCCTCCATCGACGGCCTCAACGCCGGCTACCCCAACACCGGCTACATCGGCATTCCGCTGTGCCAGCTCGTTTTCGGCCGGCAAAGCCTCGTTCTCGTGACGATGTGCGCGATGATCACCATCAGCGTGCTGTTCGCGACGGCGATCGCGCTGGCCGAGATCGGCTTGCAGGCCGAGCGCAGCCCGCGCCGCCTCGGGGGCAGGGTGGCGAAGGCGCTCGGGCGCAACCCGCTGGTGGTCGCGCCGCTGCTCGGGATCGGCTGGTCGCTGCTGCACCTGCCGATGCCGGGCGGGGCGGCGGCGTTCCTGCATCTGCTCGGCGGTGCGGCGACGCCCTGCGCCCTGGTGTCCCTCGGCCTGTTCCTCGCCGCGGCGCCGGGCCGGCACGCCGTTCCGGCCCTGCCCGACCCGGCGGCGTCGGTGCTGGTGATGCCGGCACTGGCGACGCTGAAGCTGGTGGGCCAGCCCGCCGTCACCGCGCTCCTCGCCTACGGCCTGTTCAGGCTCGCCGCGCTGCCCGCCGCGGTCGCCGTGGTGACGGCGGCGCTGCCGACCGGCACGGGCCCCTTCATGGTCGCCGAATTCTACCGCCGCGACGCGCTGGTCACCGCGCGCACGATCCTCGCCACGACCGTCGCCTCCGTTCTCACGGTGAGCGCATGCCTGTCCCTGGTCGGCACGGTGCGTTGAAGCCCGGCGCCGCCCGCGGTGGCCGCCTAGCGGACCTGGTATTCGCTCCGGTGCAGCGTCACGGCGCCGGCGTCGCGCGCCTCAGCGTCGGGCTGGCCCGCCTGGCTTTCGGCGAGCGCCTGCCGCGCCATGTGCAGCATCCGCGAGGCGTACTGCTTCTGCGTCGGGTTCGTGGCCTTCGCGAGCTTGGCCTCGTATTTCGCGATTGAACGCTCGAGCGCTTGCGTCGACGCGACCTTTGTTTTCAGCATCGTCCCTCGTGGGCCGCCATCGGCGTTCGGGCGCGCGTCTGCCCTCAGAGGGCGACGCAGCGCACTTCGTATATGGTCTTGTCGGCGAACACATCAAGAACGTAGCGCGCCGCGGTTGCTCGGGCCGACGCGCCACCGCGCGCATGGTCCGGCCGATCACGGCGCCGGCCCCTATCCGACAGCACGGTCCACTTGGCGGAACCGCGCCCCCGGCCGTCCGTTGACGCAGGCAACCCGAGAAGGAGACGACATGGACAAGGAACACGTCAAGGGCGCGGTCGACAAGGCGGTCGGTGCGGTCAAGGATGCGGTCGGTGGTGCTACCGGCAACGAGAAGCTTCAGGCCGAAGGCAAGGGCGACAAGGCGGCGGGTTCGACCCGCGAGTCGGTCGGCGACGTCAAGGACGCCGGTCGCAACGTGGCGGACGCGGTCAAGCGCTGACGCGGCGGCGGCAGTTCGCCCCGGCCCGCTCCGTTCGCGGATGACGGTGCCGGCGGCGGTCGGCTGGTGGATGCGGTGAGCGCGACCCCGTTCACCGTCGGCATTCCCCTCATCGCGCGCGCCGCCGCCTACGACTGGGCGGTGGTGCAGCACCTCTTCAGGCTTACGCTGAGGTCGCTGTCCAAGCAGACCGACGCGCACTTCCGTATCGTCGTTGCCGGCCACGATAGGCCGGATACAGACACCGAACCGGCCTGTTTGGACTTCATCGAAGCCGATTGGCCGACCGAAGCGGTCCGGTCCGACAATCTCGACAGCGGCCGCAAGAAGGCGCTCATCAACGCCCACGTCCGTTCAAGTGGCGGCGGCTACCTCATGTTCGTCGATGCCGACGACTGGGTGGACACGCGCACCGTCGCGACGGTGCGCGCCCGCCTGCCTCCCGGCCCGGGCGGGTTGATCGGGGGCGTGGTCGCCAGCGGCTACGCCATCGACCTCCGCAACCGGCGCGCCCTGCCGATCCCCCATCCCGACGTGTTCAACGGCGGCTTTCACGAACTCTGCGGGTCGAGCACCGTCGCGCTCGTCGACCCCGGCGCCGCGAGCGCTGTCCGCCGCGACCCCCATTCCGTGCTTCACGAACACTACCGCTGGGAGGACGCCTGCCGGGAGCATGGCGTCGTCTCGGCGCGGCTCGACCTCGTCGGCGCCTACCTCGTCAACACGAGCGCCAACCATTCGACGTCGCACGGCCCCTTCGCCGAATGGCGGCAGCGCTTCGACGCCGAGGTCGCCGCCAGGGGCGATGCCATCGACGCGGCCCTCCTCGCGCGCTTCGGCCTCGACGAGGGCGACGTGCGCGACCTCGCGGCGACGCTCACTCCTCGATGATGCCGACCTTGTCGTAGGCCGCGCGCCAATACAGCAGCGCGCCGTCGCCGGACACCGGCGGAACGCGCGACTCCGTGACCCGCCCGATGACGATGGTGTGGGAGAAGCGGTCGATCATCTCCTCCACCTCGCATTCGAAGGAGGCGAGGGCGTCGGCGAGCACGGGCGGGTAGCCGGCGCGCCCGATCCATTCGGCACCGAGGAAGCGCTCCGCCCCCCGCGCCCCGTCGCGACCGGCGAAACGATCGGCCAGCGCCTCGTGGCCGTGCCCGAGGATGCTGACCGCAAAGCGTCCGCTTTGCCGCATGAGGGGCATGCTCGACGCGTTCTGCTTCACGCTGATGAGCAGGCTCGGCGGATCGGCGGAAAGGGACACGAGCGACGTCGCGGTGAGGCCGCCGCGCTCCTCGCCCGCGGCGACGGTGACGATGCTCACCCCGCCGGCCAGATGGCGCATCGCCGCCTTGAAGGCGGCCTCGCCGTCCGCGGTCGGCGCGTCACCGGCACGGTCCGCGCGCGGAAGGGATGCGTTCATGCGTGGGCTGGTTCTTCCGACGACTGGGCGACGTGGCTGGACGACTGGGCTGCGCGGACGCGCCCATCCCAGATAGTTCGCTTGCACGCCGCTGGCAAACCCGTCGGGACCGACCGGAACGCGCCGCCGGCACCCGCCGCGGGCGCGTCCGGGCGGCGCGACCTCAGTGCGCCCGCGACTGCGCCTCGGGCGACGACGCGGCGGCGTCGGAGGGGGCTGCCACCGCGCCCTGCGCCAGTTCGAGCCGATGCACCACGTCGGCGAGGTCGCCGCGCACGCGCACGAAGCATTCCTTGCTGAAATGCAGCGCCGACACGCCGGGCTCGTAGTGGCACACGAAAAGGACGTTGGCCGGATTGACCGCCACGTCGCGGTTCTCCCGGCTGGAGTGGAACATGACCATACGTTGCATGGCGTCTCCTGCGCGTTCGGCCGCGTCGCGGCGGCGTTCTGGCGAGACTAGAGGCGCGATTGCCACGCGCAACGCCCGAGATGTCGCGCACCCCTCCCGAAAACGGGGGAGGGCTCACCGGCCTTCGAGGAATCCGAGCATGGCCGCGTTGAACAGCGCCGGATCCTGGAGGAAGGCGAAGTGGCTGGCGTTGGGCAGGATGAGCAGGCCCGCGCCGGGGATCGCCGCCGCGATGGATTCGGTGTGGGCGCGGACGATCGCCTCGTCGTGGTCGCCGTCGGCGATCAGCACCGGCGCCGTGATGCGCCGGAGGTCGCCGTCGCTCCAGTTCGGCTCGCTCGCCCACATGTGGCTGATCTGCGCCACGAAGGCCTGGTACTCCCCCGGCGTGGCGGACAGCCTGGCGTATTCCCCGCCGGCGCGGGCGATGAAGGCGGCGAAGGTCGGGTTGGTTTCGGTGTCCGGCTTGACCCCCGCGGTGCGCGTGTTGGCGGCGAAGGCGAACACGCGGCGCACCCGCTCGGGATGCCGCATCGCGAGGTCGAGGCCGAGGATGGCGCCGTCGCTCCAACCCACGATGTCGGCGCGGGGCACGCCCAGCGCGTCGAGCAGCGCCACCACGTCGTCGGCCATCAGGTCGTAGCCGTAGGGCCGCGCGTCGCGCGTCGAGCGACCGTGGCCGCGGCTGTCGACGAGGATCACGCGGTGGCGACTGCGCAGCGCCGCGACCTGGTTGCCCCAATAATCCGCGTTGGCGAGGCCGCCGTGCAGGAGCACGACGGGCGCCCCGTCCTCGACCGTTGGCGCGACCGTGGCGTAGCGCAGGGTGATGCCGTTGACGGCGGCGCTGCCCTCGACCTGCCCGGCGACGGGGGGCGGCGTCGGCGGCAGCGTTTGCCAACGCGCCGGCGGCTCCGTCGCGGCGGCGGCGAGCCCGGATGCCGACAAGACCAGGGTCGCGAGGAAACGGCGCATGACGCCTTCTTGCCGGAAATCCGCGCCCTGTCACCCCGGGCGCGGCGCCCGTCGCGAACCGATCGCGCGCCGCCGACGTTGCGTTGCCGTCCCGGCGGAGCGTGGGACTGCACCTGGGACACCGCATGACCGGCAGCGCGATGACGGCCGACGACGTGTTCGAGCGGCACGGCATCGCGCCCTTCGTGGACGCCCTCGTTCACCACGGCGCCATGACCCCGGCGGAAGCGGACGCGATGCGCGCCGCGGGCGGCGATCCCGCTCGCGCGCGCGAATTCGCGCGAGCGCTGCTCGACCGCGTCGGCGACGGCGGCGAGGGCTGGTTCAAGTACGAGATCAGCGAGATCGGCTACAATGTCGACGTGACCTCCTACGGCTACGGCGACGCGACACTTGCGAAACAATGGGAAGTCCTCAACGAGCAGGACAACACATTTGTTTATGTTACGCGATTAAGCACAATGGAGGCGCTGGCCTGCGGGCTTCTCGCGGCGGACGGCCCCGGCGCCCGCTTCTGCGACCTAATCGCGCGATTGCAGGGCCACCGCCTGCGCGACGCGGCGCTGAAGGCGCACATGAGGGCCGCGTGGGCCGCTCGTAACCCTATGAAAAAATAGGATCGTCGCCCAGAACGGAGCGTGCGGGCCGCAGCATTGGTCCGGGACCGGCAACTATAGTTCCATTGACTTGCAACATGGCTCGCGAAAGTTGCTATATCGGCGGCATGACACGCAAGCACTTCGGCACGGACGGCATCCGCGGCAAGGCCAACGGCATCATCACGCCCGACCTCGCGATGAAGGTCGCGCAGGCCACGGGCATCCTGTTCCAGCGCGGCGACCACCGCCACCGCGCGGTGATCGGCAAGGACACCCGACTCAGCGGCTACATGATCGAAAGCGCCCTGCAGGCCGGCTTCACCTCGGTCGGCATGGACGTGCTGCTGCTCGGCCCCATGCCCACCCCGGCGGTGGCCATGCTGACCCGCTCCATGCGCGCCGACGTCGGCATCATGATCTCGGCCTCGCACAA
>CAXTFM010000030.1:25180-29141 GCA_964243435.1 uncultured Beijerinckiaceae bacterium | reverse complement strand
CCATCGACAGCGTGCCGAGCCTGGCAACCGTGAGGAAGAAGCGCAGGTCGTCCCAGTCGGTCATCGCCATCTGCCCAGCACTTCCATGGTGGCTCGTTCAGGAGCGGATGACGCCTACGGTGGAGACCACGGCGCCGACATGGATGGTGAAGCCGATCGCAGTGACCACCCCGCCCATGCCGGAGTTTTCACTTTTCCTTCTCTCGCGCGTCAAAGGATCGCGTGATATCAAAAATGTTTAGAAACATTCCAGCATCTAAAGCCGTTCCACCCCGCGAGGGTGCGGCCAGCCGGCACGCGCTTATGTTTTTGCGCTCGGGCCGCACGGCGTGCTCTTCACGCCATCGACGAGGGAGTTTCAACCATTATACTCTTCACCATGCGCCTCCTCGCCTTCGCATCCATCGCCGCTGTTCTCAGTGCGGGAGCGGCGCGAGCGCAGACCGATCAATATCGAATCACGGACGCTGAAAAGGCTGCCTGCACGTCGGACGCGATACGACTCTGCTCCGCCGCCTATCCCGACGAAGGCGCGCTGCTCGCTTGCTTGAAACAGAACCGTGGGTCTTTGGGCGCCGACTGCGCTGCCGTCTTCAAGGCAGGGTTGAAGAAGCGCGGCATACGCTGACCGGTCACCAGGGCTGCGACTGACCGATCAGGCGTTCAACGTCTTGTCGCCGCCACGCAGCGTGACCGAGGTGAAGATGAGGCCGGTCCCGCCGCCGGCGATCGCCGCGGCGGCAACCACCCACAACAGCCTGCCCAGCGCCGAGCTGCCGCCGAAGTCGAGGACCTGCACCAGCCAGGCAGCCGCGACCGCCACCGCCATCACGCCGGTGAGGCGGAGTAGATCGTTGATCTTGATGCCGTTTGCCATGGTCCCGTCCCCGTTTCGTTGCGCCCCTCAGCGCGGTCGGGAGCAGAACGAAGGAACGCCAGCTCGGTTCTTGTCGGCGATCAAGACAGCCCCGTTGTTGCTCAAATGGCGCAAGTTGCTCTTGAACTAAGCAGTTGGTCCGGTTCGCCGCTTCAGCATCGACGGTGTGCGCTCGCTATGCTGGAAACGCAGGCATGGCGACGGACGGTGTTCTCCTGCTGCACGGCACCGCGCACGTCGCGAACGACGCGCCGAGTGGAGCGCGGGTTGAAGCCGGACGGCTGCCGAGGCCCGTCGTCGGACGATCCGGACGCTGGATCTCGCCCGGCCGGCAGACGACGTCGAAGCAGCTGCGGCACCGTGGGCGGAAAAGGGGAGGTGGGCGCGATCGCCGGCACGCGCCCGCCCGACCCGGCCTGCTGGTTGATCCTGCCAAAGCCGAACGACGGCAAGATCAGTCTCCCCGGTCCCTGCCTCGATGGCATCGCCGACCACCTCGTACCGCCGGTGGCCCATACCTTGATCGCGAGCAACCCGGTTGCCATCCGCGCAACACAGAGCTTGCGACGCTGCGGCCGGTTCGCATCATGGGCTACTGTCGATGAACGGCACCTTGAGCCCGCCATCGCCGCACGCGCTCGAAGGGAGGGGCGAAGCCGAGGCGCAGCCTTGACCCCGTCGTGCCGTCTGCGCAGCAGGAGATGACGCCCGCAAGCTGGCCCTCGAGAGGCGCGGCCCTGCCGGGTCCCGCTGTGGCACTGCGCCGCGCCGATCCGGGTAGGTCACGATGCCGGTCGGCACCTTCAGTCCCCGCCGCGCACGAACGTCACGGCGGTCCGCCGGACGCCACTAATTTGCATAGCAAACAAACAGATTAGACTTCGCCCTGCACAGCAGCTGACGGGTTAGTAGCGGATCTTCATCACCGAAGATCAAAATTGCATCACCTGGAGCCCTAGATGACGATCAAGACGGTTCATGACCTCATGACGACGGCACTCACCTACGTTCTCGATTTCGAGGAAAAGATTGGAAAAGCCGCGCCGGAGATGGCCAAGGCAAGTTCGTCGCCTGACTTGAAAGATGCGTTCGAGAAGACCGGAACGAAATGCAAGCACTACGGATCGGCGATCGAAAACGTGTTCAAGGCATTCGACGCCCCCGTGAAACGCAATGAGAACCATATCGCGCTCGCGATGATCCGCGAGGTGGAAGGTATGGTGAAGGAGACGGAGGCCGGTCCGGTGCGCGACGCCGCCCTGATCGTGGCTGCGAACCAGCAGCAATTGTTCCGGGTGGCATCGTATGGGTCCCTGCTTTCCTACGCGGAACTGCTCGACAACAAGAACGCCGTTTCGGAGATGACGGCTGCTCTCCACGACTGCAAGGAGGGCGACAAGAAGTTCACCGCGATTGCGGAGAACAGCGTCAACCGCCTCGCTGCCAAGGCAGCGTAACCGATCTGGCGTTTCACCCTCCTCCTTTCTGGAAGAGGGTGGAACGCCACGACGTCATCGCGTGGCGCGTCACGGGCTCCACCCATGCCGGCATGGTGGTTGGCTTCGCGATGGCCGGGCGCACGACGTGATCGCCATCGACGCCTCCCGCACGCCAACCTGGACCAAGATCGTGGTGCGCGACACCGCCCGCGACACGGCCGCGTCGGTCGGCGGCGAGAAGTTGGGGGACAACGGTATCGTCCTGATCGAGGACCAAGCTCAACCTAACCATGGCGTGCGCTCGAAGAAGACGGTCGATGCCATCCGCGAGGGTTGAGCGGGTTCTGCGTGCGATGTGCCGACACCGCGGTCGCGACGCCATCCGTGTTGCTATCGCGTGTCCGGACCTGCGGCTGGAAGCGTAAAAAGCAGCAGGGATAAGCGCACCGTCGCTGTGCAACCCATCCGTTATCGGCTGTTCCGACGTGCCCGCTTGCGCTAGGCAGGGTCGGCTTCACGCAGACCCTTGCGCAAGGGTTGTCGCATCGTTGGTCGTCAGAACCGCCTTTCGTCGCCGAACGCGGCTCATGCGCAACGACCGGAGTGCCGAACACATGCCACGTCCACTCGAGATCGACGCGCCGGACGGCTCGATCGACGCGCACCTTTTCACCCCGTCCGCGAATCACGGCGCCCACCCGCCGGTGCTCCTCTTCACCGACATCGGCGGCATCCGGCCGTCCTACATGGAAAAGGCGCAGAAGCTCGCCGATGCCGGCTACGCCGTGCTGATGCCCAACATCTATTACCGCTCGGCGCGCAGCCCGGTCGTGCCGGACGGGCGATCCTTTCGCGACCTGATCCCGACGTTGCGCGACTACGCGGCGCTGCTGACGCCCGACGCGTTGAAGCACGACTTCGCCGCGCTGATCGGCGCGATCGACCGCGAAGCGGAGTTCGGACGCGGCCCGATCGGTGCCGTCGGCTACTGCCTGACCGGCGGCTTCCCCGTTTGGCTGGCGAGCCTCCATGCCGGCCGCGTCGGCGCGGCGGCGGGCTTCCACGCCGCCGCATTGGCCACGCCCGACGACCCGCGTGCCATCCTCGACGTGATCCCCGGCGTGAGGGCGCGCGTGTACTTCGGCCATGCCGACAAGGACGACTATCTCCCGCCCGACCAGATCGCCGCCGTCGATGGGGCGCTGGCGCGCGCCGGCGTGCATTTCACGACCGAACTCTTCGGGGGCGTCATGCACGGCTTCACCGCCACGGACGCGCCGGCCTACGATGCCGCGGCCGACGCGCTGCATTTTAAGCGCCTGTTCACGTTGTTCGAGGAAACGATCGCGGTCTGAACCTGGCAATACACGCCGCTGCGGCCGACGCCCAAGCGGCGTTCGCCGCCGTCGGCATGCCCGACGCACCGACATCGTGAGCCGGTCGAGACCGCAGGTCCCGGCTGGTTGCGCCGTGTCCGCGATGGCCCCGACCTCGACCGCGGGCCGGCCGCCTCCGTCCCGCGTTCCATCTCGCATCCTGCGGATGGCGCGCTTCGTCACCGACGGCAGCCTGTCGGAGGACATCCTCGCGAGGGGGCGCAAGGAGGCTGGACGTTTCGCCGGCTCCGAGGCGCTGCCTGCACGCT
>CAXTFM010000030.1:0-25080 GCA_964243435.1 uncultured Beijerinckiaceae bacterium | reverse complement strand
AGGGGGCGCAAGGAGGCTGGACGTTTCGCCGGCTCCGAGGCGCTGCCTGCACGCTGACCCACCACGCAGCCGCGACTTGGCGTTCACATCCCACCGACGTCCGATTCGAGGTTTTTGAGCGTTTTGCTCTGCCCCGAGCGTTTGTTTCCGAGAACCAGGGAGGGCACCTGGCATGGCCAGGATGGGATCGCGAGTGGGCACTGTCCCGGGGTGCCGAACGATCCTGATCCGAGTTGTTCCGTGCTAGGCGGCATGCTTCAGTTCCGGTCGGACTTCCCGGAAGCTGGCCGATCGACGGCCGCTCGCAGGTTCTTCGATCGTTTCCGAGGACGTTGCGGTCACCTGGCGCTGCCCGGTGCACGCGCTCGGCCCGGCGTTTTGCCGAAAAGGGCACGAAAGGCGGCGCCGAACGCCGGCTGGCTGCCGAACCCGGCCACGGCGGCCGCCTGACCCAGGCTTGCCCCGTTGATCAGCGCGCTGAGCGCCTCGGCCATGCGGGCCTGCTGTCGCCATTGACGGAAGCTCAGCCCCGTTTCGGCGCGAAACAGCCGCGCCAGCGTGCGCGGCGACGCGCCCGCTTCCGCCGCGAGCTCGTCGAGTCCGCGCGGGTCACCGGGCCGGGCGCGCAGTGCCGTCGCGACACGGCCGAGCCGGGCGTCGCGCGGCATGGGAAGGGCAAGCGGCAGGCGATCGGCGCGGGCGATCTCGTCCAGGGCCAACTCGGTCAGGTGATGGCCGCGCCCACCGAGCGCCCAGTCCAGCGGCTCGACGCAGGCGGCGAGGATCACCTCGCGCAGCAGCGGCGACACGGCGATCACCACCGGCCCGGTGGCGAAGCGGGTCGCCGCGTCCTCGCGTAGGAACAGCGCGCGCATCGCTACCGGCCCGTCCATGCGCACGCAGTGTCGCATGGCGGCCGGCACGAACAGCGCCGTCGTCGGCGGCACGGTGAAGGCGATCGCGGCCGCCTCGATGCGCATCACGCCGGAAATGGCGTAAAGGAGCTGCGCCCGCGGATGGGCGTGCTCGCCCGTCGCAAGGCCGGCCGGGTAGTCGCGCGCGAAACCGACGAGGGGTCGCTGCGCCGTCTCGTAGCGGCGGATGGAGGTGCGATCCGGCAGCGCAGCTTGTCCGATCGGCGACGTGATTTGGCCGGATGTCGTCATTCGTCCAGGCTACAACCATCCCGCGCCCAGGGAGAAGTCGCCATGTCGCCGAGTGCCCGGCTGATCGCCTTCATCAACGCCGCCCACTCGCTGTGCCACTACTGCCTGCTGATCCTGCCCACCGCCGTGCTCGCCATGGCGGTGGAGGGTGGTGCGTTCGGGGCCGACTACGGACCGATCCTGGCGCTGGCGACGGGCATGTTCGTGCTTTACGGCGCGCTGTCGCTGCCGCAGGGCTGGCTCGCCGCGCGCTTCGGCCGTCGAGCGATGATCGGCACCTACTTCTTCGGAACGGGCGCGGCGCTGGTCGCGACCGGCTTCGCCGCGACGCCGCTGGCGCTTGCCCTGACCCTTGCCGCCGCCGGCGCCTTTGCCGCGATCTACCACCCCATCGGAACGGCCATGCTGGTCGAGGCGGCAGGGGATCGTCCGGGGCGCTCGCTCGGCGTGAACGGGGTGTGCGGCAACGTCGGCGTGGCGCTGGCGCCGGTGCTGACCGCGGCGCTGACCGTGCGTTTCGGCTGGCGCGTGGCTTTTGTCGCGCCGGGTCTCGTCTTGCTTTGTCTCGGACTGGCGTGGGTTTGCCTGCCAGCGGCGCATGGGGCAGCCTCGCGCACCACGCATCGCTTTGCGCCGATCCCTCCCGCCCTGGTGCGCCGCGCCGTGATCGTGCTGCTGCTGCTCGCCGCCGTGTCGGGGCTCGTGTTCAACGCCTTCACCCTTCTGATCCCCAAGCTGATGCAGGAACGCTTGAGCGGGCAGGCGCTGCCGCTGGTCGGCGCCTGCGCCTTCGCCGCCACCCTGTGCGGGGCGTTGACCCAGTTCACGGTTGGTCGGCTGATCGACCGCACGACGCTGAAGCGGCTGTTCCTGCCGATCAGCCTCGTGCTGGTGCCGGCGCTGGCCACACTGGCGCTGGTGTGGGGCTGGAGCGTGGTGCCCGTCGCAGGCCTGGTCTCGGCCGCGCTCTTCGGGCAGGTCACGTTGAACGAAACCATGACCGCGCGCTACATCTCGCCCGAGCTGCGGGCGCGCATGTACTCCGTCCGCTTCTTCGTCGGCTTTCTCGGCAGCGCGGCGGCGGCGCCCCTCGTCGGCCTCCTCCACGAGCGCACCGGCTCACTCGCGACCCCGACCTTCGTGCTCGCGGGCGTCAGCCTGGTGACGCTCGGCTGCGCCTTGTTCTTCCCCGATCGGCGGGAAGAACTGGAGCCGGAACTTTGGGCCGCCGCACATGTCGGTGCGGTGCAGGAGGCCGCGCCGGCGTCGGCTTAGCTGTACGACGAGCGGCCTTCGGTTGACGTGCCCGCCGACGGGAAGGCGACAGCGTTCGGCGCTCCCCGCGCAATCCGGTGCCGCCCTTTGCGCGGCAGCGCCGGCAGGCGACATGTCGGCGGCGCCGAGGTCCTGCCTTCGTCTCGCCTTCACCCACGTCCGGCTTCGTCGTCGTGCGGCCGGTTCACCCGCATCGGCGTTGCCAAGCAGGGTTCGACCGGAATGGGCCGCAGGGATCTGCCGTCGGAGCTGGTAAGCGCTCCGCCATCGGTGCCCCGCCTGCAAGGGCAGGGTGGCTGCCGGCGTCAGCAGGGTCGAGCGGCATCACCACCGTCGCGCCGTGCCGCGCCTCGGTAGCACAATTCGCGCGGGTATGTGGGCAAGATGTGCGCTTTGATGGTCGCTTCGCGGTTGTCGCGCAGCCGCTTCTGCCGCCTCACACGCGCAACATCATCAACGTCGATGCCGCACTCGCGAAGCTGCGAACAAAGCGAGGATCGATCAAGGCCGTGATCATGGACGCGAAGCCGGCGCCTCGCCCTCGGCAGAACCGACGCCCGATGCCGGTGATTCGGAAAGTTGATTGATGATATCGAGCGCTCGCCGCTGTGACATTCCGCCTCGCGATCCGCAAGCGTCCGTGTTAGCGCTGACCGCAGGGCAGGTCGAAATCTCGCGAGGTCGAATGCCGCGCGTCCTGTCCGCTCACCTCAGATGAGAAGAGGCCGTGGTGACCCAGATTGCACCAAACGTCCTGACGCCGACGCAAACCCTCCTGGTGTGGGCGCTGCTGGCGAAGCAGGGACATGCTGCGCAGCACGATCTCGGCATCGCGGTTGACGCGAGCGAGCGCGACGAGCTTGAAGCGCAGCACCTCATCAGTTCGATGACGCGCGAGCAGAACACGCTGTGGCTCAAGCTTGAGGACGCGGGTTGGACCTGGGCGGAGGCGCATCTCACGAAAGCACTGCCGCCGAACCAGCTCGTCCTTCACAACATGATGGCGCGCATCGACGCCCATCTCAAAGCGAAGGGAGAAACCCTCATCGGGCTTATCGGCAACTCGCCGAAAGCTGGCCCGATGGACCCCGAGCTGACGAACGTGGTCGACGCCTGACAGGCACCTTCGTCGGCAAACCATTCGAGGTCGGTGGTTCGGCATCGGTCGCAAGCCGCGCCGGCCCGACCCATCTCGCCGTGAGCATTTGCAAGGAGCTGTTCCCGTGAGCGTCGCTTTCACCAAGGAAGGCGACACCGAGAACGCGGCGGCCCTCGACCTGCCCGACCGGCCGGTGTCCTCGCATCCCAATCTCGTGACGGCGACCGGCCTCGCGCAGCTTGAGGCCGCGGTGGCGCAGGCTCGCCTCGACTTCGCGATGCATCAGGCCGGCGAAGGACGCGACGGCGACCGGCGCGCGCTCGCCCGGGCGGCACGCGACCTCCGCTACTTCGGCGCGCGGCTCGCGACCGCCCAGCTCGTGGCGCCTCCGGTCGATGCCGAGACGGTGCGGTTCGGCGCCCGTGTCACCATCGAGCGCGCGGATGGCCGGCGGCAAACGCTGCGGCTCGTGGGCGAGGATGAGGCGGACCCGAAGGCCGGCACGGTGTCGTACGTGTCCCCGTTGGCGTCCGCCGTGATGGGCAAGGGCGTGGGCGACACGGCGCTCATCGCCGGGGGCGATGTCGAGGTCGTGGCGATCACGTAACGACCGCTTCGCCCGACACGACGCCGGCGAAGCACGCTCTTGTCCTGTTTACGCGCGCGTTACGACCCTCATCGCGTTGCCTCGACCGTGAGCCCTGTTCTTGCCAAGGACGTGCTCCGCAGTCGACCCGACGTTTCTGGCAAGACGGGATCGGGGCACGCGTGCCCGATAAGGCCCTCGTCCGCCGGAATATGCGTTGTGTATGACAAACGGCGCCAACATGCATTGGGTATCTGGAGGCCTGGTCTCCATCTTCAGTAGGCAGGTGATGATCACCTCACCGACAATGGAGACAGATCATGAAGAAGGTTCTGATGGCCGCCGCAGCCGTTCTGATGCTTGGCGCCAACGTTGCAGCAGCGGCGACGAACTATGTCGAGACGCCCCGTGGCTTCTTCAGCTACCAGGCGCCCGGCCTCGGCAACGCCAACAATCAGACTGGCGGCTGATCAGCTGTTCGCCTCGTTGATGGATTGGCTCGGTCCCGCTTCCGCGGCGTCGAGCCAATCGACGTTTACCAGCGTTGAATTTTCACGAACGTGAGCGACGCAAGATTTCGTTCGGCTGCGACCGATTCTACCGTCGCGCATTATAGCCACAGCGGCGCAAGTAGGCGTCCTGGAGGTTCATCATGCGGTTGACACTTATCGCTGTTGTCTCGATCGGCGGTTTTCTTGCGGCGTCGTCGCCGCTGATGGCACAAGACAGCACCGTAACCCCGATCACCGGGGCAAAGCCCTACCAAGCCCCTGCCATACCCGGAACACCGGGCGAGGCGCCACTGTCGCGCAACGGCGCTGGTCCCGATAGCAGGGTCACCGGGACCAGCGAGGGCGGCCGCGGCGGCGCCGGTGGTTCGGGCGGTGTCTTGTCGAACGGCACGAGCGACAATGCCGGCACGGCGACCGGAGGAAACGCGGGCGGCTCGCCCAACACCTCCGCCAGCGGCGGCTGACTCGTCTGCGTTCGGGCAGAACAAGGGCCTGGTCTCGTGCAAGCGGGTCCGGGCCTTTTGTTTCCGGGAAACGGCGCGGGCGCGTAACCTGACCGCAAGCTCCAGTCGCTACGATGTCCTCGCGATCGGATGCGTGACCTGCCCATGACCACCCACGACCGAGTACTCGACGAGGCGGACCTGCTGTCCGCCTTCCAGGATGGCCGTTTCCTGCTGCACTACCAGCCGCAGGTCGCGAGCCGCGACGCCAGCCTAGTCGGGGTGGAGGCGCTGGTCCGTTTGCAGGGAAGCGACGGCATGCTCGTGCCGCCCTCTCGTTTCATCGCGCAGATCGAGAGCTCGGCACTGGTCCATGAGCTCGGCCTCAGCCTCTTCAAGCAGGGGTGCATGCAGGCCGCGCGCTGGCCGTCGCTGTCCGTCGCGATCAACGTGTCCCCCGTTCAATTCCAGGATCGCGACTTGGCGGCCAAGCTTTCGGCGATCGCCGCGAGTGCCGGCGTCGACCCGCGCCGTATCGAGATCGAGATCACCGAAGGCTTGTTCTTCGATGATCCGGTGGGAGCGGAAGCCGCACTGCAATCCTTGCATCGGACGGGCTTCGGGCTCGCGCTCGATGATTTCGGGACCGGCTATTCCAGCTTGGGATACCTGCTTCGGTTTCCGGTCAGCAAGATCAAGATCGACCGCTCCTTCGTCACGGCGCTTCCAGCCGACGTCAAGTCGGCCTCGATCGTCCACGCGCTGGTGGCGTTGGCGCGCGCCCTCGGGCTCAAGGTCGTGGCCGAGGGCGTCGAGACCGAGGCTCAGCGGTTGTTCCTGCGGACGGCGGGCTGCCACGTCCTGCAGGGATATCTTTTCGGCCCCGCCATGCCGGCCGAGCGCGTCATGCAGGGTGCCGACGATCGCCGGCGGATCGCCTGATGGGCAGCGCCGATCAGGCGATCACGCGTCGGCCGCGCGAGGCGCAGTCCCTTGCAGGTCCGCGGCGGCAGGTCGGTTGCGCTCCGCCGACGCTGCGGCGCGCAGGACATACTTGACCTGATACGCGAGCAGTCGCCAGTTCACCGGCTTGACCACGAACGACGTGGCACCGAGCGCGAAGGCGCGGTCGATCGACTCCATGTCTTCCCGTCCCGTGATCACGATGACCGGCAGGTGCGCATGGGCCGGGTTGCCTCGGATGGCTTGCAGGGCCTCGAAGCCGTCCATGACGGGCATGTCGATGTCCAGCAGCACGACGTCGAAGCTGGCGTCCGCAAGCGCGGCGACGGCAAGGTTCCCGTTCTCGACGGTGACCACCTCGGCACTGGGCGTGGACAAGTAGACGCTGGCGAACTCCCGCATGATGGGGTCGTCGTCCGCCATGAGGATGTCGAGTTTCTCGTCGAGGACGTAGAAGAACGTCAAAGGATCGTCTCCTCCGTCCACGCGGTTCCGCCACGTTCGCGAAAACGCTTCACGAGCAGATCTGCACTTGCTGGCCTTGCTGCGGCGAAGCAGGCGATTGCAGGGTGAGCACGCCGCCCGAGCGTAGCAGCACGTAGCTCGTGCGCTGGAATCCATTTGAGAACAGGTGCAAAAGGCCGCCGAAGAGCGGGGTGAAGTCGGCTCGCACGTCGGTGACGACGAGTTCGCCGGCACCGGTTGAACTCGGTGTCTGCGATCCGATCGCGGCGGCAAGGATGTTGTCGGGCCGCGGGGGAACGCTCGATGCCACCGCGTTCAGGACGACGTTGCACGGCCGCAGCGTTCCTCCTTGCGCGAACGTCCATTTTACCTGGGCGTCGCAGCATGTGGTGTCGGACCGGGTCGTGAGTGCGACGATCGACGTCGTCACGGTCAAACCCGAGTTGGCGAATGGTGCGACGAGCGGCGCGGATGCACTGAGGATCGAAGCGATCGTCGTCGACGGGACCGGGTTGCCCGTCGGCTGCTGGGAGACGAGGTCGGAGACCGTGGAGGCGAGCCGGTCGAGCTTGCGCTTCTCGTCGAAGGCGCGGGAGAACTCGACGAGATAGGCATAGAAGAGCAGCAGGACCGGCAGGAGAAAGGCGAACTCGATCGCCGCGACCCCCGCCTCCGCGCGACGGAAGCGACTCAGCACGTCCCCGAGGCGGGCGACCGGCGACTGCGGCTCTGTCGACGGACGCATCTAGCTGCACGCCGATGTGGAACTGGCATCGTAGGTTTCGTTCTGGAACGCGGCCGAGTGGAACAGCAGGTGGTTCCAGCCGGGATGGTCCGGAACATCGTTGACGAGGCCCGTCCTGCTTTGCGCCAGCGCACCGTTCGACATGATCGCGAGGACCGGAAGCATGGCGGGGAGCGCGTAGGCGAGGCGAACGACGACGATCGACTGCGGGCTGCCGAGGCAGAACTTCGCGCTCGCCGGGGCCTTGTAGATATCGTCGCCGAGGTTCGCGTCGTTGATCGCATCCGACGTGCGCACGTCGATCGCGAGCCGGCCGCAGCTGAGATAGACCGGCAGCAGCGGTGCCCCCGTCGACGGGCACAGCAGCTTGCTGCGGAAGTCGGCGACGCTCTGGATGTTGTATTGCTGGAGCTGCCCGGTCTTGATCAATCGCGCGATCTGCTGCGTCGTGTTCTCGACCACCATGCCAAGGAGGAGCGTGACGCCGAGTTCGATGATGCAGCACAGCACGCCGAGGAAGGGAACGGCCAGCATCGCGAACTCGATCGCCGCCGACGCCCGCGCATCCGAGCGGAAGCGGCCGAGGAGGCACGCGCACTTTTGCACGAGGTGCGACGGGCGACGCTTTCGTTTCACAGCCGATGACATTCCGGACGCGTCGACCTCGGGGCCGCAAGTGGCAACGTGACGAGCAGGCATCGCCCGTACTCGTCCGACGATGCGCTGCCACCTTTTAAATTACGTAAAGGGTTGCGGGCTGCGGCACCTACTCTCGGTCGACTTGCCGAACCTTGATTTTTGTAAGTTTCGGTGATTTCACGGCAAGCACGCGGCGCCAGGTAGCACGGTCTTAAGCTGCTCCGACCATTCTGGGCCGAGTTGAGGTTGAACGCCGGAACACGGCCATGGCAGACTTGCGCGGGCGGCTCGTCAAACGCTTTCGCGACTTCACCGCGCTGAGCGCAGCGTTCCGGCGGGACGGGCGCGCGAGCATCGTGTCGATCTTTGCCTTCGCGTTGCCGGTTCTCGCGATCGCGGTCACCGCCGTCGCCGAGATCGCCGAGGTGCTGACCGCCCGGACGGAGTTGCAAAGCAGCGTGGACTCCGCCGCGTTGAAAGGCGCGCGGGAACTTGGGACCGACCAGTCGCCGGCGACGACGGAGCGCGCGCGCTACATGGCCGATGACCTCGCCACGCCGCTCAAGTCTCGCTGGACGATCCAAACGACGGCGCTGCCCGACGCGGCCGCGGGCGCCATGGTCGTGACCCAACAGGCCACCCGCAGGTCGCTGTTCGGCAACCTGGTGCCTCCGGGCGGCTTCCACCTGACCGTCACGGCCAAGGCCACCGCGAATGCGACGCTGCCCTTGTGCGTCCTCACCCTCCAGACAGGCGGGTCCAAGGTCCTGGACGTGCAGTCGACGTCATCGGTGACGGCCGGAGGTTGCCTCGTCCAAAGCGACAGCGACCTCAACGTCGCGACCAAGGCGAGCCTCGCCGCGGGGTCCGCCCGCAGCGTCGGCTCGGCCGCAGGACCGATCACGCCCGCCGCCTTCACCGACGCGCCGAGCGTGCCGGACCCTTTCTCGACCATGGCCATCAATGTCCCGACGACGTGCACCGACAACGGGATCAACGTCACCGGCAACACGTCCCAAACGCTTGCCGCCGGCGTCCATTGCGGCAACATCCAGCTGCAAGGCAATAGTTCCCTGACGTTCGCGGCCGGCGAACACTACTTCCGCAACGCGACGCTGTCGGCTACCGGTAGCACGCAGATCAGCGGGACGGATGTGGTGCTGATCCTGAACAACGGCAGCACCCTGTCGTTGCAGAACAACGCGGCGTTGAGCCTGGAGGGGCGCCGGAGCGGACCCTACGCCGGCTTCGTCATCATCACCGACCGGACCTCCACCAATACCCTGACGCTCTCGACGAAGAGCGCCCACGTACTGCTCGGCACCGTCTACGTGCCCAACGCGATCCTGGCGGTGACGGGGACCAGCAACGCCGTCGGCGACAACTCACCCTGGACGGTGGTGGTCGCCAAGCAACTCCAGGTGCAAGGCTCGACGAGCCTCGTCATCAACTCGAACTATGCGGGGACCGTGGTCCCAGTCCCCACGGGCGTCGGGCCGAGCGGAGGCGGGAGTGTGCAGCTGACGCGATAGCGACGCACGCCGTTGCGCCTCCACGCCGCGCCAGTGACGCGCGATCTTAACCGACACGGCCCATCGTTTCCCTTCCCCGAGTCCACGTCCGGCGCCGGCGCATGCGAATGAATTCGGCGAAACGGTCGATCAACGGCAAGCTCAGCCGCCTCGTCGCCTTCGCGGTCGGGACGGCGATGCTGTTCGTGGCGGGCTTCGGCTGCTGGCAGGAAACCTACCGCTATCTCGCCGGCAAGCGCGACGTCCTGCTGGCGACCGCGAGCGCCTTCGCGGCCGCAGGTGCCGATGCGGTCGCCTCGCACGACGGGCGAGGTGCGTTCCTCGCGATCCGCGGCATCGGCTCCGTTCCCGGCATCGAGTTCGCCTCGCTCGCCGATGCGACGGGCAAGGTCCTCGCCGACGTCGGGTCGGGCGTGCGCCTCGCCGGCGACCTCGACCTGACGGAGGCGGACGCCACGTCGAGCCCCCTCGCGCTTCTCGGCACGCGCACCGTGTCCGTGACCGTGCCGGTGCTGAAGGGCGGCGGCGGCGTGGGCCGCCTCAAGCTCGTCGGGCACGTGACGGATCTTTGGTCCCGCCTGCGCGACGTCCTGTGGACGACGGCGTTGGGCGCGATCGCCGCGCTTCTCATCGGCCTCGCGATCTCGCTGCGGCTGCAACGCCAGATCACCCGGCCGCTGATCACGCTGGCGAGGGCGATGACCGCGATCCGGACGAGCCACGACTACGACACGCGCGTCGCGGTCGAGAGCGACGACGAGGTCGGGCTGCTCGCGACGAGCTTCACCGACATGCTTGGCGAGGTGCGCGAGCGCGACCGGCAGCTCGTCGCCCATCGCGACCGGCTCGAGCACGACGTGACGGAGCGCACGCAGGACCTCCGGCTCGCCAAGGAGGACGCGGAAGCCGCCAACGTCGCCAAATCGACCTTCCTCGCGACGATGAGCCACGAGATCCGCACCCCGATGACGGGCCTGCTCGTGATGGCGGAACTGCTCGCCTCGGGCGACCTTCCCGCGCGGTCGCGCCGCCACGCGGAGGTCATCTGCAAGTCCGGCACGGCCCTGCTCGCCATCATCAACGACATCCTGGACTTCTCGAAGATCGAGGCCGGCAAGCTCGAAACCGAGAAGGTGCGCGTCGATGCCCGCGACGTCGTCAACACCGTCATCGCCCTCTTCCATTCGCGCGCCGTCGAGAAGGGCCTCGACCTCGCCGCGCGCTTCACGCCCGAGGTGCCCCGGGCGATCGAGGGCGACCCGACCCGGCTTCAGCAGGTCGTCAGCAACCTCGTCAACAATGCCCTGAAATTCACCAAGAGCGGTTACGTCATGGTCGACGTGCGCTACGAGGACGGTTCGCTCGTGTGCGCGGTCGACGACACGGGCATCGGCATCGCGCCCGACAAGCTCGACCGCATCTTCCAGGCATTCTCGCAAGCCGACGGCTCGACGACCCGCGAATTCGGCGGCACCGGGCTCGGCCTGTCCATCTCGAGCCGCCTCGCCGAGGCGATGGGCGGCGCCATCGCCGTCGCGAGCCAGCCCGGCGTGGGATCGACGTTCACCTGCACGGTGCCGGCACCCCTCATCGAACCCGCGCGACCCGCAACAGCCGGCCGCGGCGGGCGCGCGCTCGTGTCGCTCGCCCGGCCGGCGACCGCGCGGGCCGTCGCCGCCGTCCTGGTCCGCAGGGGATATCACGTCGCCGGGCCGGCGGCATCGGCGGCCAGCGACGCGGAGGAGGAATCGGCGGATCTCCTGATCGTCGATCGAGGCAGCCTGGACAGCCTTGCTGGCGCGAGTGCGGCGGTTGTCTGCCTCGGCGAGAGCGGCGACGTCGGCCTCGTCGGCGCGGCGACGCGCGCGTCTCACCTGCTGCGTCTCCCCTTCGTCGAGGGTGACTTGGAGGCGATCCTCGACGGCATCGCCCTCGGCGCGGCACCAGCCTCGCCGGTGCCGGTGCGGAAAGACCAGGGGTCGGAGTTCGCGGGCGCTCGCGTGCTCGTAGCCGACGACATGGCGGTCAACCGCGAGGTGATGATCGAGGCCCTCCGCCGCTTCGGCATCGTGCCCGCGCTGGTTGCCAACGGCCTGGAAGCGGTGGCGGCGGCGGCGGCGCACGACTACGACCTCGTCTTCATGGACGGCAGCATGCCCGAGCTCGATGGCTTCGAAGCGTGTCGGCGGATCCGGGCTTGCGAGGAAAGCCGTGGCGCGGC
Organism: uncultured Beijerinckiaceae bacterium; assembly: GCA_964243435.1. Taxonomy (GTDB): domain Bacteria; phylum Pseudomonadota; class Alphaproteobacteria; order Rhizobiales; family Beijerinckiaceae; genus RH-AL1. Next base: position 13,434 of record CAXTFM010000030.1, on the reverse strand, counting down.
ACGGCGCACGCCCATCCTCGCGCTCACGGCCCATGTCGTCGGAACGGCGGCGGGCGCGTGGCGCGACGCCGGCATGGACGGCGTGCTGCGCAAGCCTTTCACGATGGCCGAGCTGCAGCAGGCGCTCGCCGCCCATCTCGGGCCGCAAGCGCGAACTCGGGACGATGCCGGCTCGACGGCAAGGGCGACGTCTATCGACGCCGCTGCCTCGCAGGCGTCCATCGAACAACCGCAGGAGGACACCCCGGACAACGACGTCCCACTGCTGGACGGATCCGTCCTCGCGGAAATCGCCGCAATGTCGCAGGGATCGAAGCACGATTTCGGCCACCGCGTGTTCAAGCTGTTCATCGAGCACGCGCCCCGAAGCTGGCTCACGTTGCGTGCGGCCGAGGAGGCAGGCGATCATCACGGACTCGCGTCCGCGGCTCACGCGATCAAGTCGATGAGCCTCAACATCGGAGCGCGGCAGGCAAGCCGCGCCGCCGCCGCCGTCGAGCGAGCGGCACGATGCGGGACCGTCGTCCAGGCAGACATCGAGCTCCTGGACGACGCGATCATCCGCACCTGCGCCGAGCTTGCAAAGCGCTTGTCCCACGAGGCGGCCTCGCCGATCGCCGCCTGATCTGCGACATGCCGCGCGTCGCAATCGGAGAAACCGCTCGGCGGGCTGTTCGCGTGCGTCGTTGATTGATGGGCGACCGTGACCTCGAAGTCGGCCTACGTCGCCGATCACTTGGTTAGAAAGCTCGCGCACGGAAAACCAGGGTGAGTTCCTCAAGGCGGCGCAGCCGATCAGGCGCGCAGGAACGCGCCTGCGTCCAGCGCAGCCCTGCCAAGCCGGTTCGCACCCGACATTCGAAAGATGATCGCACCACATCTCAGGACCCTGCACCGTTTGGAGCCAAGCCGTTTTGAAACTGTCAGTGATTGCGTTCAGTGTTGCCAGCCTCGTTACGACGACCATGCCAAGTGTAGCTCAAGACGCCAGCCGTGCCGACGAGGTGCTCGCCACCGCCCAGGCCGCAGCGAGCCAAGTGGGCGGACCATTTTGCACCGACCGGGTCGAACTGCAGGATTACCGCTCTGCAACGGCCAGCGCGGATTACATCGCGCTTGAGACGCTCGACAGCTGCTCGACGTTCAAGGAGCCGCTAGAGGTCAAGGTGATCGGGATCTATCCCGACAGCGACGTCGTGAAGGCGCGCGTGTACGTCGCCAACGGCTCCGTCGACGGCTTCACGACCAGGACCGCCCTTGCGCTCAGGTGATGGCTGCCCGGCCTCGCCCTGATGTCGCCCGGTCTCGCTTTGGCGGAGTTGAGCGTTCTCGCAGTGGCGAGATTTGGCCCGCCTAAGGCGCCCCCAACGTTGCGACGGTCAACCTGGCACCGGCCCGAAAATCGGTGTAGCCGCGGCTCGCGACGAAGGCCGCTCTATCGCCTGCGAAGCGCGGCAGTACAGCGGTCGGCACGTCGCCAAGGTGATCCACGGCTGCGAGCACGGTGACCCACGCGGTCGGCGTGATCGCGTAACGCAGGCCGGCTTGCGCGCCGAGGCGCACGCCCACGCGCGACTGCGCGTCGAAGGTCGATCCTGCAAGCGGGTTGCCGATGGTGGTCGTGATCACGCTGTTGAACGCGCCGGACGATTGCAGGCTGTAGGCCCCGACCGAGACGCGCCCGACCAGGCTCACCCGGTTCAGTATGGGCAACACCGCCTCTGCGGCGACCTATCCGCCGTAGAGCTGACCATGCACGTTGGAGGTGCGTAGTCCAAAGCTGTTGGCGCCGCCGGCGAAGGAGGTCGTGAGCTGCCGGAAATCGAGATAGAACGGTTCCGCACTGAGCGCCAAAAACACGGGGCCGACGCGTCGGTCCGCCTTGATGCGGAGGCCGATCTCGCCAAGGTTGTCGCGCTGGCTCACGGTGCCCGCGAGCGAGCTGAACGGCGTGGCGGCGACGGCGAACGCTGAGTTGTTGTCAACACCGCGAAAACCGAAGCCGCCCTGCACGGGATTGTTCTGCGAGGCCATGCTGCCTGTCGCGTACACCTCCAGCCGCGTCACGACGTTGTACAGGGGCGCGGTCAGGACGTAACCGATCTCGACATTGCCGAAGGTACCGCTCTGCGCCTTGATGAAGCCGCCGCCATCGGAGCTGGACGTGGTCGACGAGGTCGCGTTGGCGGCGGTCGCGTTGGCTGTGGCGTTTGCACCGGCACTCCCACCCGCCGCGCTGCTGCCGGACTGCCCGGCCGACGCTGTTGAGAAGGCGCCAGCCGCTCCGCTGGCGGCGGCAGATGCGGACGTCGTCACGCCGGCAGCGTTGGCGGCAGTCGAGGCTCCTGGACCGCCAGCTTGGGCTGTCGCACTGCTAGCGAGCAGATCAGCGGCGGCGCTCGAGGACGAGCCGAATGTGCCGGCGGCGGTGGCGGACGCCGTTGTGCTCGAGATGTTGTCCGAAGCGGAAGCCGTTGTTCGGGTCGAGATGCCGCTGCCTGCGAAAGCGTTAGCGCCCGTGAGGGACGATGCGGATGCAGCGGTCACGCCGTTGCTGCCCACGACTGACGACGCGCTCGCCGTTCCGCCCGGATTGGAAAAGGTGTTCGTGTTGGCGAAGGTGGCCGCGCCGCCCCCAGCGGAAGCGGAAGCATTGGTCGCGTTCGCGTTGGCCTGTGCCGCTCCGGCGTCGGTCGCGGCGGCGGCTCCAGTTCCCACACCACCGTTGGTTGGACCGGTCCCGGGGCCGTTTCCAGAACCATTCCCAGGCCCGATCAAGGTGGTGCCCTGAGCCGCAACGTTGGACCCGTTCTCGTGATGGTAGCCGCTCTCGACGGACAGGTAGAAGCCGCCCGGCGCAGCAGGAATGCCGATCTCGGCATGCGCGAGGGCCGTCGAGGCAAGCAGGGCGAGAACGGCGGGCGCGGCGCCAGTGATCGATCGCATCACAGTCTCAAGTCCTGAGTCACGGGCGCGTCATCACGCCAGCGCCTGCAGATGTGCCCATCAGCTTTGCGCCAGGCAATCCGGCTTCGCCGCGTGACCACCGCCGACCGGCGTTTTTCGAGCAGGTGTCGCTGCGCGAACACGCGTCCACCAATCCGGCATGCAAACACTCGGTATCGTCATCATCGCGGTGCTGGGCGCTTCGCCTTACATGCTCGCAAGCTCCGCGCGCCTATGCGTCGGCAATCAGCTCGCTCATGCCCCGCATATCGCCGAAGCTGCTACGCCTCATCGCGTTCTCAACGATGCCCATGCTTGGTTCGCCCGTGCGGGAGAACGCCACCGAGCCGGGATGCGTGTCGATGTCTGCCGATCCTGTGCCTCGCCCGCGACGTGGGTGCGTCATCCGTCCGCACGAGCGGCAGCGCGACATAGTTAGGTGACGGCAGGCATGGCCGGCTCCGGTCTGACGTGAGAACGTATCAGGATGAAATCTGCGGATTTGAGGGCGAGTGGGCGTATCAAGCCGAGGCGACGACGTAGGTGCGGTGGACCGAAGACGAATGGGTGCGGTGGTCGTAGCCGTAAACGTGGATCGAGATCGCCTCGTTTGGACCGTCGTTGGCCATGCCGTGCAGGTTCGGGCCGGACGGCATCATGCACGCCACAAAGCCGGGCAGGCGCAGCTCGTCGGCGATGGCGACGGCGTGGGTGTCGCTGATCGGGCGATACCATGTTTCCCGCAGCGTTCCGCTCAAGAGGCCGAAGCAGCAGGAGCAGTGGTGATCGTGGATCGGCGTCGAGGAACTCGGTGCCCACACCATGGCCCAGATGCTGATCCCCTCCGAGCCGAACAGGAGGTTGCGGGTGTAACCTGCGTGGTGGCGGGTCAGTGGCGCGCCCCTCAGTAGGTCGGGGCGGGCCACAAGGCGGCACAGGGTTGCGCGAGCGGTGGCGAGGTAGGCGTCCGGCGAGCAACGGGCGGACAGCGCAAGTCCTGTCATCAGCGCCGCAGCGTCGCCAAGATTGGTCGCTTGCATCGCTTTTCGTCCCTCCGAGCTGGAGAAAGCGTAGCGTGCGCTGCTGACGGGATGGTTAACCAGGCCTGACCGAAGAAGCGTCATTGCCGGCGGCAGACCCCCGCCGACCAAAGCCGGCGCAGGCGCTCGGAGGATCGGCGGACGTCAGAAGGCGGAGTGCATCGCGCATGCAGCGCCGGTCCATCCATGGTCGCTGCGAGCGCCTGCAAGCGATGTGGGCGCGATGTGACGGCATCGAGATAAGGCCGCGCACGCGTCCGATGCCAGCGTACCAAGCCTCGTGCACGACGGCACTGCGTCGTTTCTGCCGACGGTTATAGTGAGGTGTCATGCCAGGGGCCAAACACAGAACGCGACCCCGATGACCGCGATAAGGGTGCCGCTGACGACCTCGCCGTAGCGCTCCAGCGGTCCAAGCGTCACGCGCTGCAATCCGGCGAGCGATGCCGAGCAAAGGACGACGTAGGTGGCGATCGTGCTCGCAGCGAAGGCCGCAGCCATGACCGCGAGGAAGCCGATGCTGTAGCGGGACGCGGCGAAGAAGGCGGGTAGGCCCTCGACCATCGGCGACGACCCAAGCAGGATCAGCAGCCCCGCTTGAAGGCCTAGCCTGTGCCGGTGCTCGTGCAGAGGCACATCGATCGCCGCATCGGCTGCGACGGCGTGTGCGGTCGCGCCATCGTGGTCGTGCCAGTGCAGGTGCGGCAACCCTCGGCCATGCCGGTGCATGTGGAGGTGGTGGGCGATGACGGGCGTGCCCTTCAGGGGCACGTAGAAGCGATCCCGCTGCTCGTCTCCGTGGTCGGAGCGACTATCATCATGGTGACCGTGGCCGTGTTCGTGCCCATGGCTGTGACCATGGCCGTGATGATGGTGGTCGTGATGCGAGTGGCGATGGCCGGTGCGCCGCAGCTCGCGCAGCGACCCGACCGCGATCCATAGGCCCAAAGCGACGAGCGCGAGACTGGCGACGGTCTCGACGACGTGCCCGAAGCGAGCGCCCAGCTCGGCCCCGGTGAGCCAGATCACGGCGCCGAGGATCAGCGTCGTCGTGGTGTGGCCGATACCTGCCACAAGGGCCGCCCTGCACGCCTCCAAGCGCGTCCATCCACGCTGGCGAGCGATGACGACGATCGGCGCCCAGTGGTCGGGAACGAGGGTGTGCAGGACGCCAACGGTGACGACAGCGAGGATGAGAAGAGCGGCTTGTGAGGTCATGACGTTACCTTTCGCAGCCGAACGCCAGGACCGCCGGCCTCATCTGGTGAAAGGAAGATGGTGCCGCCCCGCTCCAACGCGCCCTGGCTTTTTTCGAACGTCAATACGCGCGGGTCTGTCGCGCCGCGCTCGATGTTCTTGATGCTGATCTCCGGTACGTCGGACGCTTCAGCCAAGTCGGCTTGCGGCCAATCGAGCAGAGTTCGCGCAGCCTTGATCGGACGCAGCGTAATCAGAGCCAAGCAGCTTGACGCACGAGTTCGTGCGAATTTTCGGTCAATCCACGGCGCTGCCGCGCATCCGCGTTCACGACCTTCGCCACAGCCATGCGACACACCTTCTGGCAAATGGCATACATCCGAAGATCGCGCAGGAGCGCCCCGGTCATTTGACGGTCCGCATCGCGCTTGATTCGTACAGTCACGTCCTCGCCGGCATGCAGGCCGATGCCGCGGCAAAGGTTGACGCCGCGATCCGTGCGGCCCTAGACAAGGCGTCCGAAGCGATGGGCTAGCAAAACGGAAGCAAATACCGATTCCGCCGAATAGCGGAAAAGGCAAAAGCGCAGCAATTGCAGCGGGTTGGAAAGGTGGCCGAGTGGTTTAAGGCAGCGGTCTTGAAAACCGCCGTGGGTGCAAGCCCACCGTGGGTTCAAATCCCACCCTTTCCGCCAGCATCGAGCGAGCTTGCATCGACGTCGTCGCGGGCGTGGTGTCGCGCGCTCCGCAACGCCCGGTCTACGCTCGCGTCCTGGTTGCGTGTTCCCGAAACAAGCGCGATCCGACATCGATCTTGAAATGGCCGACCAGGCTGGCGAGCGTCGCTGTTCTTTCATGGAGCTGCCGAACCGACGCGGCGGATCTATCGCTGCACCTGACGTTTTCCTGGATGGCTTGATCGGTCTCGCTGACGGTTCCCACAACCTCCTGGAGGCCCGACGCCTGCCGTTCGGAGTCTTTGGCGACGCCTGCGACGAGCCGGTCGATGTTGGCCATGCGCGTCATGATCGCGGCCATCGCCGTCCCGGTCCGGCCGACGAGGTTGGCGCCCTCCTTCATGTCGGTGGACGCCTGCTCGATCAGCGCCTTGATCTCGTCCGCAGCGAATGCCGAGCGCTCGGCGAGGGCGCGCACCTCGGCTGCCACCACCGCGAACCCCCTGCCGCGCTCGCCGGCGCGAGCCGCCTCGATCGCCGTGTTGAGTGCAAGGATGTTGGTTTGCGCGGCGATGCCGTCGATCGTTTCGGCGATGTGCGAAATGCGGCCCGACGACGTCTCGATGCGCGCGAAGGCCATTGTCGCATCGCGCATCATGGTGCCGGCGCGGTCGGCCTCGACGTTGGCGGCCGACACCGCCTCGCTGGCAAGGCGCGTGTTCGCTGCCGTACCGCGGACGGCGGCGCTGATCCCGCTCAGTCCCGCCAGCGCGTCCTTGAGGCGCGTCGCCTGCCGCTCGCTACGCACGGCGAGGTCCACCGTCGCCTTGCTGATCTCCTCCGAGCCGCCGAAAAGGTCCTCCGTCGAGGCGGCGACGGTGCTGACCGCCGACTGGATGCTGCCGATGGCGCTGTTGACGTCGCTCTTGAGCTTGGCGTAGCGGGCGGCGGGCACCTCGTTCAAACGCGCGGTAAGGTCGCCCATGGCGACATCGCCGAGCACCCGCCCGAGATGGCGGACGAGGTCACCCTGTTCGCGGTTGAACGCGTCGGCTTCGTGTTCCAATCGGCGCCGCTCGACCAAGCGGTCCCGCATGAACTGAAGTGCAGCGGCAATCTCGCCGATCTCATCGGACCGGTCGGCGCCAAGGACGGGCGCATCGAGGTCGCCGTCGACCAAAGCGAGCGTGCGATGCCTCAACCTTTGGAGTGGGCGCGTGAGTGCCAGGGCGAGTGGTACGCCGACGGCGATGCCGGCCAGGAGACCGAAGAGCGCAAGAAGAAGCGCCGCCAGCTGCGTGCGTCGCGCTTGCGCCTCGATGTTCGCACGCGCGATGGCGGCGCGGGCTTGCGCTTCGCCAACGAGGCGACGCAGCCCGTCCCGGATGGTGCGCGCGTGTCGCTCCATCAGCTGCGGCGTCGGGATCGACAGGGAGTCGCCGGCACCAAGAAGGATGCGGGCGGCCCCCGTCCAGTCCCGCACGGCGACGAGGAGCTGCTGCTGCTGCGCCACCGCGATGCCCGCACCGGTGTCGAGCGCCGGCTTCAGCGAAGCGTCGACCACGGCGACAAGCGTGTTGAAGTCTCGGAGGAGGGCAGCGCCGTCCTGGTCGTGGACCCCCTCGATCGCCTGTGCCAGGTACGCGTCCGCCACGCGAAAGGTTTGCAGGGTGCGCCAAGCGGCGTCGATCCGCGTCATCGGGACGGCGCTGGCTTCGGCGAGGTCGGCGGAAGATGCCCTCACGCTGACGAAGGTCGTGACCCCCTGGACGGCACCGATGGCGATGATGAGGCCGAAGGAGAGAAGTAGGCGATGCAGGATCTGCATGGTGCGTTCAGTTCGGCAGGATCGGGAGCGTGATGGCCTGCTTCGACCCTGTCAGCGTCTTCATGAACGCGACGAGGTCGTTGATGTCGTTGATCGACAGCGCAAGCGGCTCGATGAGCGGTGAGCGGGACGGACGTTCGATCCCGCCCCCGACGTAGTGCATGACGACGTCCTCGAGCGTCGCGTATTGACCGGCGTGCATGTAGGGCGAGCGCTGTTCGACATCGCGCAGCGACGGCGTCTTGAAGGCGAAACGGGCGAAGGGGTTGTTCGGCTCGAACGCGCCGCGGCCGATGTCGCTGTCGGTTGTTCCGACGTCGTGGAACCTGTTGTCCGTGAAGTTCCAACCGGTGTGGCAGGCGATGCAACGCGCCCTGGTCGTGAACAGCGCGAAACCGTGCTTCGCCGCATCGGAGATCGCCGTGTCATCGCCGCCGACCCAGCTATCGAAGGGAGCGTCGCTCGACACCACGGTCCGCTCATAGGTCGCGAGTGCCGCCACGATGGTGTCGGGCGTCACGCCACGGTCGGGGAAGATCCTGTCGAACCGTTGCCGGTACTCGGGAATATCCTTCAAACGCACGACGGCTTGTTCGAGCGGCAGGTTCATCTCATCCGAGTTCTGGATCGGTCCCTTGGCCTGCTCCTCGGCCGTCGGCGCCCGACCGTCCCAGAAGAAGGGGTGCACCCAGGCGACATCGAGGATCGTCGGCGCATGGCGGGGAAGTCGGGTGTTCTGCGCACCGACGGCCGTCTTGTTGCGCGCCTCCCAGCCGAACGACGGGTTGTGGCACGACGCGCACGTCATGTTCTCGGCACCCGAAAGCCGCGGCTCGAAGAACAACGCCTTGCCGAGGGCGGCCTTGCCGGGCGTGTAGGGGTTCGACGCAGGAAACGGGATCGCGTCAGGACGTTTGAATGCGGCACGGTCGGCGACGTCCGGCATGTCCGTGCCGCGCCCTGGATCGACCAAGGCCAGGTTGCAGGCGACAGCCAGGATGACCAACGACAGCGAACGTAATCGCATTATCTCTGCTCGGCGACGGACGACGACGTCCTGCCGACGCAAGGTGAAGCGTGTTGGTTAACTTATGTTATACCGACACGCATGCCGTGTGACGAGGTGAGACCTTTGAATTCAAGGGTCGTTGCATGAAGCTTGTTTCGCCCTTCGGCACTTGCGTTTATCCGGTGCAGGGATCGCTTCGGCGGATTGCCCCTTCGATGCGGCTTGAGGGAGGTCTTTGTCGCGGTCACGGTGTGCTGGCCCGGGTCGACGCCGTTGGCCGTGCCAAGTGACGCACGCGCCGTCGCTCGGACGCCGTTGAGGGTCGGATCCCCACCCCGAGCGGGCAGGGCCTCGCCCCACGTCGCGGGAGCCGCCGTGCCCCCGGTCCCGCACGGAGGAGGCCGCGCCTAGAACACCATGCCGCCGGCGACGTCGATCGTGGTGCCGGTGACCCAGCCGGCGTCCGCCGACACGGCGAAGGCCACGGCCGCGGCGATGTCGCGGGGGAGGCCGACGCGGCCGAGCGGCGTCTTCGACACCAGGACGTCGGACATTTCCTTGGCGGATTCGGCGTTGCCTTCCGTGGCGGTGAACCCCGGTGCGATGCCGACGACACGGATGCCGCGCGGGCCGAGCTCCATGGCGAGCGAGCGGGTGAGGGCGTCCACCGCGCCTTTCGTCGAACAGTAGACGTGCACCATCGGGTACGGGCTCTTCGCCAGGCCGGAACTGATATTGACGATGACGCCACCCTGCGGGAGTACCCGGGCGGCGGCCTGCGCGGCGAGCAGGAGCCCGCGGACGTTCAGGCGGTAGTGCTCGTCGAAGCTGTCGGGGGTGAGCGTGTCCAGCGTGTCGACCTTGTAAACGCCGGCGTTGTTGACGAGGATGTCGAGCCGGCCGAAACGGGTGATCGCCGCCTCGATGAGGGGCGCGATCTCCGCCGGGTCGGCGATATCCGCCTTCACCGCCACGGCGGTGCCGCCGTTGCTCGCGATGCGGTCGACCACCCGCGCGGCGTCCTGCGCCGAGCGCGAGTAGTTCACCACCACCGCGGCGCCCTCGGCCGCCAGCCGCCCGGCGATGCCGGCGCCGATGCCTTTGGACGCGCCGGTGACGATGGCCACCTTCCCCGTGAGATCACGCATGACGTTGTCCCTCTTCGCGACGTGTTCGCTGAGAGTCGATATAAAGCCGATGCTTCCAGAGCATTAGTCACAACGATCTGCATGCATCGATGAGGACTTTGCAGCAATGTCACGTGGTCCGGCCTAGGGGCGAGGCGGAACCGTCGCGGTCGGCGGCCTGCGTCTTCCCGTGACCGTGGCGCTTACGGCGCGTCGAGCTTGGCGGTGAGGCGGCTAAGAGAGGTTTGCAGCTTGCCGCAGCACCCGAGCAGGCCCTCGACCTGTTCCGTCGAGGCGCGGATCACCGCGTGGAGTTGATCGAGGTCGCGCTCTGCGTCGCCGAAGCCGCGCTGCACCACGGCGAAGGTGGTGACCACGTTCTCGACGGAGTCGCTGATCGTCGTGGTCGATCGCCTTTGCTCCGAGATGGCGTCGGCCATCGCGCTCATCGCGGCGCGCATCCGCTGCGTCAGGGCGGACAGCTGGCCGTAGGCGGCCTCCGCCTCCCGGCCCCTCGTGCCGATCGCCTTGACCAGCGTCCCGATGTCGTCGGCCAGGGTGGTGCTGTTGAGCGACAGGCTTTTCACCTCGGCCGCGACCACGGAGAAGCCGCGCCCCGACGCGCCCGCGCGCGCGGCCTCGATCGCCGCGTTCAGCGCCAGCAGGTCGGTTTGGTGCGCGATCGCCTGGATGTTGCGCGCGATCGTGCCGATCAGGCCGGCCGACTGCATCAGCCCGTCGAGCTTGTCGTGAACGAGGTCGGTGCGCGTGCAGGTCTGCTCGCACAACGCCACCGTGTCCAGGAGCATGGTTTCGACCTGGTCCAGCGATCCCGCGATCTGGTCGGCCGCGACCTGCGCGAGGCGGGACGCCGTCGCCGCGTCCTCGACGCGGCTGGAACCCGCCGCCGCCCGATGCAGCCCCTCCGCCATGATGCTGCTGGCGAGCGCCGAACTGGTCTTGAGGTGCCGGGAGGAGTTCGCGATCTCGGTCGAAACCCGCCGCATCTCCGTGTCGACTTCGTTGGAGATGGCGCTGATCTTGTCCCTGCGCTCGATGCGCGCGTGCTCGGCGAGGGTGACGTCCTCGAGCACCGCCAGGCTGAGGCGCCTTTTGTCCGCGTTGAGCAGGCTGACCGTGGAGCGGACGATGAAGTGACTGCCGTCAAGGCGCTTGAACGACCAAAGCTGCCTGACGCACCCCGTCCGGTCGAACTCGGCGTTGAAGCGGTCGAGCGCGCAACGCAGCTCGCTGCCGTCGGGCTGCACCGGGCTGAGCCTGTTCGTGATGGTGTCGCCGACGATCTGGCCGGGACGAACGGTCGCGAAGGCCCTGTCGCAGGCCTTGTTGGCGAGCACGATCTCCCCGGCGTGCATGACGAAGATCGGATCCGCGTGCAGGTCGAACGCGGCGGACACGATCGCCAGCTCCGTTTTCCGGAGTTGTCGGTGCGGCAGGATGCGCGGCGCCGTCCTCGCCGGAACGTGGACGTTCATCAACGAGCCGATCGCCCCGGGCAGGCTGAACATTCGCGCCGAACCTAACCTAAGTTATACTGCACCTTGTCTGGAAAGTATGAGCCAAATCATGCTTCCGCATCGTTAAACTACTTGCCTTCTCCTTTTCCGCGAAGCGAAATGCGACAGGTGGCCCGCGCACTTCTGCGTCAGTCTGTCCCGGATACTGCATCATATGATGTTGTCGCCGGCAGCGGAACGCCGTCAACGTCGCATCACGCGACGAGAAGACGAAAGGACGAGCGGGTTTGAGCACCGACATGACGTGCCCCGGCGATCAGCAGGGATGGCTTGAGAAGATCAGGGTGCAGCGCGCCAAGATCGACGCCCTGCCCAAGAGCAAGGCCGCCCGAACGGCGGAGGAGCGCATTCTTGCAACCATGCTGAACAGCGCCACCCTGGCGGAACGCGCGGTTTCACTGGGCGGACCGATGAAGCCGGACGACGACCGACAGCCGCCGCGCTCCGATGCCATGGATGCGCTGCGCTCCTTGATGCTCAGCCCGGTCATCGCCCATCGCGAGCGGCGGGCCAAGCGATAGCCCGCCCGAGCCGGCGCGCGGCCCCGCCTTGATATCGACGCAACTCGCCCCCACCTTCCGTTTGGGCAGAGACGGCGGCCGCGGATGTACCGGCGCCGTTCGTGCAACGCACCTCGCCTTCTGGCTTCCGCCGATCCCCCGATGCTTGCACGGCGCGCGATCGGCGGACGTCAGCCGCAATGCTTTCTTTCCGCGGGTATCGTTCCACGGTCGCGGACGACAAGTCCCCAGGCGGGTCGTCGCCGCCATCCACCTATGAGCGACCACTGGAAAAAGGCCACCGACGGCGCATGACGCAGGCATCGCTGTACGACGCTCCGGCCGTTTACGACCACATCATGCGGCCTGGTCCCTGCGAAGACTTCTACGACGACCTTGCCCGGCGCACCGGCGGTCCCGTGCTTGAATTAGCCTGCGGCACCGGACGCTTGACGATCCCGTTGGCCTGCCGCGGTCACGCCATGGTCGGACTCGACGCCGCGCCGGCCATGCTGGAGGAAGCGCGCCGCAAGGCGGCGGTGCACGCCGTGGACGTTGCCTTCCTGGCGGGCGACATGCGCCATTTCGTGCTCGGCCGGCATTACGCGCTCATCATCATCTCTTGCAACTCCCTCGCCCACCTCGCGAGCCACGAGGAACTGTTGTCCTGCCTGCGCTGCGCCGTGCGCCACCTCGCCCCGAACGGCACGCTGGCCTTCGACATCGTGAACCCAGACGTGGCGGCCCTCGGGCGGAGCCGGGCCGAGGTCACCCGCCTCGATCTCGGACCCAACCCGTCGGCGGCGGTCGCCGTGGAAGAATGCGCGTCCTACGATCCCATCGGGCAGCTCAGGGAGCTGCGCTGGCGCATCCTCGGGCCTGACGCCGGCGCGCGCGAGATCGCGCCCCTCGTGCTCCGGCAGTTCTTTCCGCAGGAGGTTCCGCTGCTGCTGGAGGTTGCCGGCTTGGAGATGACGGCGCGTTACGGCGACTTCGCCGGCAACCCGCTGACCGCGCGCAGCCTGAACCAGATCTGCCTTGCCCGCCCGCGATGCGGGCACGGTGGCGCCGCAGGGTGAACGTGACGTCGTGACCGGCGGCCTTCACCGCGCCGCGCCGCGTGTCAGTCGTCCGGCCAACGCCGACCCGGCGCGCGCGCCAAGCCGGCGCAAAGCTCCGCGACGGCGTCGGCGGGGAGCGAACCGTGCGGACCCTCGATCCGCCGCACGACGAGGCCGGCGGCGAGAAGGTCGCGCGCGAAGCCGGCCGCGGCGTGGCGCGACGCGAAGGCCGTCGATACCGCCTCGACCCCGTCGCCCTCGTCGGTGACCACGCGCCACGCGGCGGCCGTCACGCCGATCTCCGTCCGGGCAGCGGTACGTCGTTGCCCGACGTTGCGGACCGTTCCTGTCGTTCCTTCATTCCTGCTCCCCGTCGAAGAGAACGGAACTAGAACAGATGGTGCTGGAGAAAAGCCCTGTAGACGGCCTTGCCCGCGCCGTCCTCAGGCCGGTCGCGGCCGTGTTTCGGTGTGTGTGTTGTCAGATGAGGTCGACGAAGATGGCGCGGTATC
>CAXTFM010000029.1:0-29173 GCA_964243435.1 uncultured Beijerinckiaceae bacterium | reverse complement strand
CCGCAGCGGCGGGCGTCGTCGGCACCGAGGCGGGTTCCACCACCGGCGCCGATGTCGCCGCCGCGGGTGTCGTCGGCGCCGTGGCGACTCCGGGGCGCGGTGCAATGGCGGGCTTGGCGATGGCGCCCGATGCGTCGCGGATGGGGGCGCCCTCGCCCGGGCCGATCTGCCGGCGCTTCACCTTCTCGACGACGACCGTCTTGGTACGGCCATGCGAAAAGCTCTGCCTGACGACCCCTGCCTCGACCGGCCGCTTGAGCGACAGCGTTTTGGAAGGCGTCTTCGTATCGTTCATATGTGCTGCGTCCTCAACCCGTGCCGTGCGTCCAAACGTGCCGTGAATAACATCGTGCCGTGCGTTCAACGAAGAAAGCCGGGATCAATCCCCGGCGACGCCGTCGACGACCGGGAGTGACCCGGCGGCGGCACCCGTCGTCGTCGCGGACCGATACATCGTCAGCCGGCGGCAACGCGTCAGGAATGCGTGGCCCGCCGGTCCCGCGGCGAGCGCGGCATGTATTACATTTGTGCGGCCCAAAGCCAAATCCAATTGCTCACTGCAAAAGAGTTTGATCACGTCGCCGGCAGCGGGTGCGGGACCGGTCACGGAGGGCAGGCGGCGCCTGCGTGCCGCGTCGAGCTTGCGCACGCCGTCCTCCGCTGCCTCCGTCGCGTGGATCAGCACGGCAACCGTGCCGCCCGCCAGGGCCGCCTCAACCTTCGTGAAGCCCGTCGACACCAGCCCGGCCTTGTTGGCCATGGCGAGCGATTGCAGCGCGTCGACGGCGAGAAGGTCAGCCACGGCCCCGGCCAGGCCGGCGTCGGCGCGCGCCTTGGTCTTCAGCCCGCGGTTGAACGCCTGCCGCTTCACCGCTTCGGCGACCGTGGCCTCCGACGCCGTGACCCAGACCCCGCGCCCCGGCAGGCGCCGCCGGATGTCCGGCACCACCGCCGCGTCGGGACCAAGGACGAAGCGCACCATGGCTTCGGGCGGCGCCTTGCGGCGGGTCACGATGCAGGTGCGCTCGGGTCCGTCCTCGTCCTTGTCCATGCCTCGGACCCGTCCCGGCGTGTCGCCGATCTAAAGCGTCGCGTGTTCCGCCGCGTGCTCGCCCTCGGCGCCCTCCTCCATCGCGGCCGGCGCCGGCAGCTCGTCGATCCAGCCGGCGGCGAGCCGCGCCCGCATGATCATCGCCTCGGCGTCCTCGCGCGACACGTCCAGGCCTTCAAGGAAGCCGTCGTGCTTGGTCGCCGTGCCGTCCTTGCGTTCGACCCAGCCGACGAGGTCATCCGTCGCGCAGCCAGCGAGATCCTCGATCGACTTCACGTCGTTCTCGCCGAACTTGACCATCATGGGCAGGGTCACGCCGTCGATCTCCTTCAACTCGTCGGCGACGCCGAGCTCGGTGCGCTTGGCGTCGAACTCCGCGTCGATGCGGGCGAGGAAGTCCTGCGCCCGCTGCTGGATCTCGCCCGCCGTGTCCTCGTCGAAGCCCTCGATGGCCGACAGCTCGGAGGGATCGACGTAGGCGAGCTCCTCGACGGAGCGGAAGCCCTCGGAGGCGAGGAGCTGGCCGACCACCTCGTCGACGTCGAGCGCGCCCATGAAGATCTGGGTGCGGTCGTTGAACTCCTTCTGCCGACGCTCCGACTCTTCCTGCTCCGTGAGGATGTCGATGTCCCAACCGGTGAGCTGCGAGGCGAGGCGGACGTTCTGCCCGCGCCGGCCGATGGCGAGGCTCAGCTGGTCGTCCGGTACCACCACCTCGATGCGGTTGGAATCCTCGTCGAGGACCACCTTGACCACCTCGGCCGGCTGGAGGGCGTTGACGATGAAGGTCGCGGAATCGGGCGACCACGGGATGATGTCGATCTTCTCGCCCTGCAGCTCGTTCACCACCGCCTGGACGCGCGAGCCGCGCATGCCGACGCAGGCGCCGACCGGGTCGATCGAGGTGTCGCGCGAGATCACCGCGATCTTGGCGCGCGAGCCGGGGTCGCGCGCGACCGACTTCACCTCGATGATGCCGTCGTAGATTTCCGGCACCTCCTGGCGGAACAGCTTCGCCATGAACTGCGGGTGGGTGCGCGACAGGAAGATCTGCGGCCCGCGCGGCTCGCGGCGCACGTCGTAGACGTAGGCGCGGGCACGGTCGCCGGGGCGGAACAGCTCGCGCGGGATCGACTCGTCGCGCCGGATCGTCGCCTCGCCGCGGCCGAGGTCGACGATGACGTTGCCGTATTCGACACGCTTCACCACGCCGTTGATGATGTCGCCGATGCGGTCCTTGTACTCCTCGAACTGCCGGTCGCGCTCGGCGTCGCGCACCTTCTGCACGATGACCTGCTTGGCGGACTGCGCGGCGATGCGGCCGAAGTCGAAGGGCGGCAGCGTTTCCGCGATCCAGTCGCCGAGCTGCGCGGCTGGGTTCTTGCGCCGCGCGTCGGGCAGCAGGATCTCGGTGGCGTCGTTGTTGATCTCCTCGACGACGAGAAGCAGGCGCGAGAAGCGCACTTCGCCCGTCTTCGGGTTGATCTCCGCGCGCACCTCGGTTTCCTGGCCGTAGCGGGAGCGCGCCGCCTTCTGCATGGCATCCTCCATCGACTCCAGCACGATGGAGCGGTCGATGGATTTTTCGCGCGCGACGGCGTCGGCGATCTGCAGGAGTTCGAGCTTGTTGGCGGATATCGCCATGATGGGTACTCCTCGTGACGCGGCGCGTTGGATGGTCAGCGCGGTTTGGGCGCGCGCGGGTTGGGCTTGAAGCCGGCCCGGAGGCCGGCAGGCAGGATCGGCTTCGGTTTGCCCGGCGGCGGTCGTCCGCCGGGCTGGGGCGCTCCGGTCTGGCGGCCGGCGTTGCGCAAGGCGAAACGCCCGGGTCCCTTGGCCGGCGGCGGCGCGAGCGCATCATCCGCACCGGCCCCGTCCCCCGGGACGTCCTCATTCTCCGCCGCGCCGTTCTGGGCCGCCTTGGCGGCGCGCAGCGTTTCGCGGATGAGATCGTCCGTCAGCACGAGGCGCCCGTCGGCCACGTCGGTGAGCGCGAGACGCACCACCTCCGGCTCGCCCGGCTTGGCATCGAAACGTGTCAGCGCGACGACGGAACCCTCGCTGCCGCCCTGGTCCACCGCGTCGATGCGGCCGCGGAAGCGCCGCCGCCCCTCGCGGACCACCTGCGGCAGCAACTCGACCTTGGCCTCGAACCCGACCGCGCGGTGGAAGTCCGACACGCGCATCAAGGGGCGGTCGATGCCCGGCGAGGAGATTTCCAGCCGGTACTCGCCGCGGATCGGGTCCTCGACGTCGAGCACCGGCGACAGTCCCTCCGTGATCGCCTCGCAGCCGTCGACGTCCATTGTGCCGTCGGCGCGCTCCGCCATGATCTGCAGGGTGGTGCCGTCCTGGCCCGACAGCTTGACCCGCACCAGGCGGAAGCCGAGGTCGCGGAGCACCGGCGCGCTCAAGCGGGCGACGTGGAGCGCCACCCCCGTTTCCTCGGACAAGCGCGGCTCGTCGAGGAGGGCTGGATCGTCGCTGGCTACGTCGTCACGCAAGGGCGCTTCCCGGCTCAAAGGCGCTCGAGGCTGGGACCGCGAACGGCGGTCGGGGACAAGGACTGCGGTCTTGAACGAAAAAGAGCGGGTCCGGCCGGGCCCACTCTCGAACAACATGCGATGAGGTTGATTGCCCTCGTCTAGCCCGGCGCAGGACGGGGCGCAAGTCCCTGCCGGGAAGCGCATCGTACCCTCGCGCGCTCCACGCGCCCACCTCGCGCGCCGCGTGTCCCGTGCCGTCGCCCGGAGAGGGCCGTCCCGGCTCGGCGACCCTGGATTTGGCACCGCATGCCATTATCTTTAGTCCAAGCCGACATCCCACGAGGCCGTCATCGGCGGCCGTCGCGTTTGGATTGCCGGCGTCGATCGCAGGCGGAGGCCTAAGGTCATGGTGAGCGTCCCCCGCAGCCTGCCCATGCCCCGTTTCGCCCTGTGCATGGCGGTCGTCTTGTCAGTGGCGACCTGGCTAGTCGTGCCGGTGGCCGCCGCCGAGGAGGGCTTCGACGCGCAAACGCGGAGCGACCTCCAGGGCGTCATCACCCGGCAGCTCGACGCTTTCGACCACGGCGATGCGGAAGCAGCGGAGAAGTTTGCCGCCCCCGGTATCCAGCAGCGCTTTCCCGAGCCGGGCAAGTTCCTGGACATGGTGAGGTCGAATTACGGCGCCCTGATCCATCCCAAGAGCACGCAGTTCATGGAGCTGACGCCCTCGCCCCACGGCCCGTTGCAGCGGCTCACGGTGGTCGCCGCCGACGGCACGGTGTGGTCGGCGATCTATGCCTTCGAGCGGGTAGACGGCCAATGGCGCATCAGCGGCTGCGGCATCGAGAAAGACACGTCGCAACAGGATATCTGATGACAAAGAACAGAACGATCACGCCCGCCGCCCGCCGCGCCCTCGACGAGGCCGCGGAGCGCAAGCGCCGCGTGGTGGCGGAGGAGGCGGCACGGCCGCGCGAACTGCACGGGCGCGGCGGGGCCGAACCGGTGCGCTTCGGTGATTGGGAGATCAAGGGGCTCGCGGTCGATTTCTGACCGCGCGGACCCCGGCGCAAGCCGTTAGGCCGGTAGCGCCGCCTTGGCACGCTCGACGATCGCGGCAAAGGCGACCGGTTCGCGGATCGCGAGGTCGGCCAGCACCTTGCGGTCGATGCCGATCTCGGCCCGGTTCAACCCGTCGATGAAGCGTGAATAGGTCAGCCCCATCTCGCGCACCGCGGCGTTGAGGCGCTGGATCCACAGCGCGCGAATCGTCCGCTTCTTCACCTTGCGGTCGCGGGTGGCATACTGCATGGAGCGGTCGACCGCCGCCTTGGCCGCGCGGATGGTGTTCTTGCGGCGGCCATAAAAGCCCGTGGCGGCCTTCAGCGTCTTCTTGTGCTTGGCATGGGCGGCGACGCCGCGTTTCACGCGTGCCATGGTGGCGATCTCCCGGATGGTGGCAAGGACGAGGATGGCGATGCGGGGCACGGTGCCCGCGAGCGGTGCTAGCCGTTGGGCAGCCAGTACTTCTTCACGTTGTCGCCGTCCGACTTGAACAGCACGTTGGTGCCGCGCAGGTTGCGGATCTGCTTGTTGGTCCGCTTGATCATGCCGTGGCGCTTGCCGGCCTGGGTATAGACCACCTTGCCTGTTCCGGTGATCTTGAAGCGCTTCGCGGCGCCCGACTTCGTTTTCAGCTTGGGCATTTCGATCTCCGTGGGGTTTCGCAACCCATCTTGCTTCGCGCCGGCACCGCGCCATCGCCGTTTCGGACCACGCGCACGATGCGCGCGACGAAACGCAAGAACCGCCACGGCAGCCCTGTCGGCCGGGCGGTTCAGGAGCGTGCCTTATACGTGAAACGCGAAACGAGGCAAGGTGCGCGGGGCGGCGCGCACCATCGGCGCCGACGTGGACAAGATGCGGCGACGATCCCACCTTCGCACGATGACCATTCCCTTCTCCGTTCTCGACCTCGTCCCCGTCCTCGACGGCGAAACGCCGCGCGAAGCGCTGGCCCATTCCGTCGACCTCGCCCGTCACGCGGAAGCGCTCGGCTTCCATCGCTTCTGGCTGGCCGAGCACCACAACATGCCGGGCATCGCCTCGGCGGCGACGGCGGTGGTGATCGGCCACGTCGCCGGGGCGACGCGCACCATCCGCGTCGGCTCCGGCGGGATCATGCTGCCGAACCATTCACCCCTCGCGATCGCCGAACAGTTCGGCACGCTGGCCTCGCTCTACCCCGGCCGCATCGATCTCGGGCTCGGGCGCGCGCCGGGCGGCGACGGCCACGTGCTCCGCGCGCTGCGCCGCGCCCCCGGGGGCGCCGACCGCTTCCCCCGCGACGTGCAGGAGCTGCAGTTCTTCTTCCACCCGGCCGAGGCGGAGCAGCCGATCCGCGCCGTTCCCGGCGCCGGCCTCGACGTGCCCATCACCCTGCTCGGCTCCTCGACCTTCTCCGCCGAACTCGCGGCGGCGCTCGGCCTGCCCTTCGCCTTCGCCGCCCACTTCGCGCCGGACGCGCTCGGCGCGGCGCTCGCCCTGTACCGCGCGAACTTCCGGGCGTCCGCCGCCTGCGCCGCGCCCCACGCCATCGTCTGCGTCACGGTGGTGGCGGCCGATAGCGATGCCGAAGCGCGCCGCCTGTTCACCTCGCAGCAGCAGGCCTTCGTCAAGCTGCGCCGCGGCACGCCGGGGCTGCTGCCGCCTCCGGTCGAGACCCTCGACGTGCTGCCCCACGAGCGCGCCGGCCTCGACCACGCGCTGCGCTACGCCGTCGTCGGCGCCCCCGACACGGTGCGGCGCGGCCTCGCCGCCCTCGTCGCCGAAACCGCCGCAGACGAACTCATGGTCGCGGCGCAGGTCTACGACCAGGCCGCCCGCCGCCGCTCCTACGAGATCGTGGCGGCCGCGCGCGACGCCGTGGCGGACAGACGGGCCGCGTGATCCGGCCGCGCCCGGCATGCCGGATACCTCGGAACGGCGATGCTGGCACGTCACGTGCGTAACGTCCGCATGCGGTGGCCCCGTCGACGGCGCATAGCGTGTCGGGGCGCACCGCGACTCGAGTGGCGCGCGGCCGCATCGGCTGCGCGGCCAACAAGGACCAAGCATGTCGTACCTGACGCCCCCCGAGTTCGTCGCCAAGATGGTGGACGCGGGCGAATCGAAAGTCTCCATGTCGACGCGCGACACGCTGATCCGCGCCTACATGGCCGGGGCGCTGCTGGCGCTCGCCGCCGTGTTCGCCGTCACCGTGGCGCAGCAGACCGGCTACCCGATCATCGGGGCGATCCTGTTCCCCGTCGGCTTCTGCATGCTCTACCTGCTCGGCTTCGACCTGCTCACCGGCGTGTTCGTGCTGACGCCGCTCGCGCTCATCGACAAGCGTCCCGGCGTGACCGTCGCCGGCGTGCTGCGCAACTGGGGTCTCGTGTTCGTCGGCAACTTCGCCGGCGCGCTGACCGTCGCGGTGATGATGTCGATCGTCTTCACCTTCGGCTTCTCCACCGAGCCGAACGCCGTCGGCAAGGTGATCGCCGGTATCGGCGAGGCGCGCACGCTCGGCTACAAGCACTGGGGTGCGGCGGGGATGCTCACCCTCTTCATCCGCGGCATGCTGTGCAACTGGATGGTGTCGACCGGCGTCGTCGGCGCGATGATCTCGAACTCGGTCAGCGGCAAGGTGATCGCCATGTGGATGCCAATCATGGTGTTCTTCGCGATGACCTTCGAGCATTCGGTGGTGAACATGTTCCTGTTCCCGTCCGCGCTGATCATGGGCGGCAAGTTCTCGGTGGCGGACTACATCATCTGGAACGAGATCCCGACGGTGGTCGGCAACCTCGTCGGCGGCCTCGCCTTCACCGGGTTGACCCTTTACGCGACCCACGCCCGCACCGCGCCGAAGCGCGCCATCATGGGCATCGTGCCCGGCCAGCCCTTCGCGGCGGCGCAGCCCGTCGCGGACCGACGTTCGGCCTGAGCCGACCGGCAGACGGAGTGCGGCCGCAACGGTCGCGCCCCGTCCGGTCGCGTGACGGCGCGGGCAGGGAGGGCAGCCGATGGTGACCGTCCACTCCTTCACCCTGCCGCACGATAACGGCACCCGCATCATGTCGACGACGAAGCGCACGGCCGAGCAGATCGCCGCGATGGGCGGTGAGGTCGTGCCCAACACCGCCGAGGAGATCGTCGCGTCGCAGCTCATCGAGGACGGCGTCTACATCAGGCCCGACAGCAAGCAGAACATGTGACGCGCTGCCGGCAGGGCGGCGCCACGGCGGTTGCCCGCGCATCGCGTTCATGCTGTGTGCCGCCGACCATGTTCCCGCCGCACCGGCACGGCAGACAGCACCCATGACCAGCGAGCGTTACAACGCCCGCACGTCCGAACCGCACTGGCAGCGGGTTTGGGACGAGCGCGGCATCTTCCGCACCGGCAACGAGCCCTCCGAGCGGCCGAAATACTACGTGCTGGAGATGTTCCCCTACCCGTCGGGGCGCATCCACATGGGGCACGTCCGCAACTACGCGATGGGCGACGTGGTGGCGCGCTACAAGCGGGCGCGCGGCTTCGACGTGCTGCATCCGATGGGGTGGGACGCCTTCGGCCTGCCCGCGGAGAACGCCGCCCGCGACAGCGGCGCCTCGCCCGCCGCCTGGACGCACGCGAACATCGCGACCATGCGCGGCCAGCTGAAGAGCATGGGGCTGTCGCTCGACTGGTCGCGCGAGGTCGCGACCTGCGACCCGTCCTATTACAAGCACCAGCAGCGCCTGTTCCTCGACTTCCTCGCCGCCGGCCTCGTCGACCGCCGTCAGGCCAGGGTGAACTGGGACCCGGTCGACATGACCGTGCTCGCCAACGAGCAGGTCATCGACGGGCGCGGCTGGCGCTCGGGCGCCGCCGTCGAGCAGCGCGAGCTGACGCAATGGTTCCTGCGCATCGGCGCCTTCGCGGAGGACCTCCTTGCCGGCCTCGACGGGCTGGAACGTTGGCCGGACAAGGTCAAGCTGATGCAGCGCAACTGGATCGGCCGCTCGGAAGGCCTGCGCGTGCGCTTCGCGCTGGAGTCCGAGCGCGTCGCGCTGCGCGAGGTCGAGGTCTACACCACCCGGCCCGACACCCTCTTCGGCGCCAAGTTCCTGGCCATCGCCGCCGACCACCCGCTGGCGGCGGCTGCCGCGGAGGATGACCCGGCGCTGGCCGGCTTCATCGCCGGCATCCGCGCGCTCGGCACCTCCGTCGCCGCCATCGAGACGGCGGAAAAGCAGGGCTACGACACCGGGCTCAGCGTCACCCATCCGCTCGACCCGGCCTGGCACCTGCCGGTCTTTGTCGCGAACTTCGTGCTGATGGACTACGGCACCGGCGCGATCTTCGGCTGTCCCGCGCACGACCAGCGCGACCTCGACTTTTCCCGCAAGTACGGCCTTGGCGCGACGGCGGTGGTGTGCCCGCAGGGCGTCGACGCCGCGACCTTCACGATCGAGGACAAGGCCTTCGACGGCGACGGCTCGATGATCAACTCGCGCTTCCTCGACGGGCTGACGGTCGCGGCGGCGAAGGAGGCCGTGGCGCGGCGCCTCGAAGGCGAGGCCCTCGCCGGCCGGCCCGTTGCGCAGCGCCAGGTGAACTACCGCCTGCGCGACTGGGGCATCTCGCGCCAGCGCTATTGGGGCTGCCCGATCCCGATCATCCATTGCGACCGCTGCGGCACGGTGCCGGTGCCCATCGCCGACCTGCCGGTCACCCTGCCCGAGGACGTCGGCTTCGACCAGCCGGGCAACCCCCTCGACCGGCACCCGACCTGGCGCGACGTGCCCTGCCCCGCCTGCGGCGCGGCGGCGCGGCGCGAAACCGACACCATGGACACCTTCGTCGACAGCTCCTGGTACTTCCTGCGCTTCACCGACCCGTGGGACGCGTCGGCGCCGACGTGCGCCCCCGCCGTCAAACGCTGGATGGCGGTCGACCAGTACATCGGCGGCATCGAGCACGCGATCCTCCATCTGCTCTACGCCCGCTTCTTCACCCGCGCCATGGCGCGTTGCGGCCATGCCGACTTCAAGGACGCCGGAACCGTCGCCGAGCCCTTCGCCGGCCTGTTCACCCAGGGCATGGTCAACCACGAAACCTACCGCGACGCGGACGGTCGCTGGGTCGCGCCGGCCGAGCTGCGCTTCGAGGGCCCGAGCGACGCCCGACGCGCCTACAGGCTCGACACCGGCGCCGCCGTGACGATCGGCGCGGTCGAGAAGATGTCGAAGTCGAAGCGCAACGTGGTCGACCCCGACGAGATCATCGAAACCTACGGTGCCGACACCGCGCGCTGGTTCATGCTGTCCGACAGCCCGCCCGAGCGCGACGTGGTTTGGACGGAGGAAGGGGTGCAGGCGGCGGCGAAGTTCGCGCAGCGCCTGTGGCGGCTCGTCGGCGAACTTGCCGGCCTCGCGGCACCCGTCGGCACGCCCGCCCCGGCGGCGATGGGCCAAGGAGCGCCTGATCCGGCGGCGGCGGACGTGCGCAAGGCCGCCCACGGCGCGCTCCTCGCCTTCGGCGACGACATCGAGCAGCTCCGTTTCAACCGCGCCGTGGCGCGGGTCTACGACCTCGCCAACAGGCTGTCGGCGGCGGTGGGCGCCATCGAGGTGCCCGAGGTCGGCGACGATCTTCGCTTCGCCTTCCGCGAGGCGGCGGACATCCTGGTGCAGCTCTTCGCCCCGATGATGCCGCACCTCGCCGAGAGTTGCTGGAATGCCATCGGGCACGACGAACTGGTGGCGGAACGACCCTGGCCCGTCGGCGACCCCTCCCTCGTTAAGGAAGACGTGATAACCCTTCCCGTCCAGGTGAACGGCAGGAAGAGGGCCGACGTGACGGTTGCGAACGAGGCGGGGGCGGAGGAGATCGAGGCGGCGACGCTAGCGCTCGACGCCGTGCGGCGCGCCCTCGACGGGCGTCCGGTGAAGAAGTTCATCGTGGTCCCGCGCAGGATCGTGAATGTGGTGGCGTGACCGCGCCGCCGCGCGCCGCGCGGCCCGATTGCTGGCGCTCGTTCCCCTTCTTGCCCTCGCCGGCTGTCTCCAGCCGCTCTACGGGCAGCTCGCGGAGGGCGGGCCGGGCCTCGACGCGGAACTGCGCGGCATCGCGGTCGAGCCGATCCCCGACCGTTTCGGCCATTACCTCGGCGACGACCTGGTGTTCGACCTCAACGGCACGGGGTCGCATCCGCAGCCGCGCTACCGGCTGTTCGTCAGCGTCAACGAAAGCGTGCAAACCCCCGTCATCGATACGATCTCGGGCATTTCGACGTCGGCGACGGTGGTGATCAACGCCGTTTACCGCCTCGAAGCCTTCGACACGGGGCTGCCGATCACGCACGGAACCGCCTTCGTGTTCAAAAGCTACGACCGCACCAGCCAGCGCTTCGCCGACGTGCGCGCGGCGCGCGACGCCGAAATCCGCGACGCCAAGCAGCTGTCCAACCTGCTGCGGGTCAGGCTCGCCGCCGCACTCGCGGAGCGCCGCCTCGGCGAGGCCCCGCGCTGACCCGTCCCATTCAGCTTGGATTCACGACCGCCGCCCTATCCCTCGCCGGCGCAGGCGCAATGTCGCCTGCGACCACCGAAGCGAGGAAACACATGCGCTCCATCATCACCTCCATCGCCGCCGGGGCGGTTCTGCTGCTCGGCGCCGTCGCCGCGCAGGCCATGCCCGCGACGATCATTGCCCCCGGCGCCGACGCGGCGCAGGTCCTTCCCGTGGCCGAAGGCTGCGGCCCCGGCGCCCACCGCAACTTCCGCGGCTTCTGCGTCGGCGGCGGCGGCTTCTACGGTCGCCCGGGCTACGGCTTCGGCGGCGGTCGCTGCTTCATCCGCGAAACGCCGTTCGGGCCGCGCCGCATCTGCCGCTGAAGCAATCGGGACGGGGTGACGCCCCGTCCCGACGCCGGCCACCGCCCGCCCAAGCGGGCTCAACGGTAGAAGCTGTAATCCGCCGTGTAGGGGACGCGCGCCTCGGCCCCGCCAACCGTGCAGCTCGGCGCCGGCTCGGCACCGCCGACGGTGTTGGTGCGCTGGACGTAGCGCGTCCCGGCCAACGTCCCCTTTCCCGTCGTGCGTGCCGACAGGAGCAGCCACGCGACGGAGCCCGGCATCGGCGCGGGCGCCTTGGCGATCACCTGACCGACGACCTCGGCGCCGTGCGACGCCTTCCAGGTCGGGCCGGCGAAGTGGTGGGCGGAGGCGCCGCCGGCGTCCGTCAGTTCCGCATCGGGCGCGACAAGCGTCCAATGCAGCCCGTCCCCTCCGGCGGCGCAGCGGTAGATCTGGACGCCTCTCGCCGCGTAGGTGTCGACCAGCACGGCACCCGACGGCGCCTTCACGGCATCCGGCACGGGCGCGGCTTGGCTGGCGACGGTCAGCGCCAGCAGGACCGGGCAAACGACGATGGCTATGCGCGGCATTCGCGATCCCTCGACTGAGTGCTAGTGTCACCCCGCCCCCCGCCGGTCCCTTGCCGTCCGCGGCTGCGGCGGGGCGAGGCACGTGGAGGCTGGTGGCATGGTGGCGGTGAAGTCTGCGGATGCGGACCGCTTCATCAATCACCCATCGCCGGGCGTGTTCCTTTACCTCGTGTTCGGCACCGATGCCGGGCTCGTCGCCGAACGCATGCGCACGCTGCTGGTGCGCGCGGTCGACGACCCCAGGGACGCGTTCCAGCTGCTGCGACTCAGCGGCGACGAGGTCGCGGGCGACCCGATGCGCCTCGCCGACGAGGCCAACGCCGTTCCCATGTTCGGCGGGCGCAAGGCGATCGGCATTGAGGCGACGGGCAAGTCCCTCGTCGGCGCGGTGGAGCCCGTGCTGAAGGCGCCGCCGCGCGATTGCGTGATCGCGATCGAGGGCGGCGCGCTGAAGCGCGACCATCCCTTGCGCAAGCTCGTCGAGGCGGCGCGGGGCGGCGCCGCGGTCGAGTGCCATCCCGACGGCCCGGCCGAGATCGCCCGGCTCGTCGACAGCGAACTCGGCCAAGCCGGCCTCACCATCGAGCCGGAGGCCAAGGAGCTGCTGCTGTCGCTGCTCGGTCAGGACCGGCTGACCACGCGCTCCGAGCTGGAGAAGCTGGCGCTCTACGCCCACGGGCTCGGCCGGGTCGAGACGGGCCATGTCGAGGCCATCGTCGCCGACGCCTCGGCCCTCGTCGTCGACCATGCCGTCGACGGCGCCTTCCGCGGTGCCTTCGCCGCCATCGAGCACACGGCGGAACGGTTGTTCGGCGAAAGCGCCGACGTCAACGCCCTGCTCGGCGCGGCGCTGCGCCACGCGGTGGCGCTGCATCGCGCCCGCTTGGCGATGGATGCCGGCGCCCGCCCCGGCGAGGCCGGCGGCTTCTACGGTCCGCGCCGGGCGGTCGCCGAGCAGCAGCTTCGCCTGTGGGACGCCACGCGCCTCGCCAAGATGGTGGTCGCGCTGAACGACGCGGTCGGACGGGCGCGCCGCGAGCCGCGGCTGGCGCAGGCCATCGCCATGCGCGCGCTCTGGACGGTGGCGCTCGGCGCGCGCAGTCGGGACGCCGCCTGACGCGCGTGCGGGCTCGAGAGCGTCGGAACCGGGGCGCGCGCGACACGAAAAAAAACCGCCGGCCAGAAGCCAGCGGCTGAAAGTCAAGGGAGGAAACGCCCGAGAAGATCGGGCACCGAAAGGATCGCTTTCGATGTCGCCAACCTCTACGACGCGACCGCTTCGGGCAAGCCGTCCCGCCACATGCCAGCAATGAGCGTGGAACAGGGCTCGAGAGAAAACCTCACCCGACCTCGTCGGCGAGGGCCGGCTCCACGGCGTCGCGCTGCGCCCCCGCCATGAACTGCGCGGCGGCGAGCACGGCAAAGGCGCCGTCGCGGGCGACGAGCTCGTCGAAGGTGCCGCTCTCCACCACGCGGCCGTTCTGCAGCACGAGGATCCGCGACGCGTGGCGCACTGTGGCGAGGCGATGCGCGATCACGAAGGTGGTGCGCCCCCGCGTGGCGCTGGCCAGCGCCATCTGCAGCTTGCGCTCGGTGTCCGCGTCGAGCGCCGCCGTGGCCTCGTCGAAGATCATGATCGGCGGGTCCTTCAACAGGGCACGGGCGATGGCGACGCGCTGGCGTTCGCCGCCCGACAGCTGCCGGCCGCGTTCGCCGACCCGCGTCGCGAGGCCGTGCGGCTGGTTGCGCACGAACTCGGCCGCCTGCGCCCGCTCCAGCGCGCGCGCGATCTCCGTGGCGCTTGCGTCCGGCTTGCCGATGCGCAGGTTCTCCTCGATGGACCGGGCGAACAGCATCGGCTCTTGGAACACCACGCCGATGTTGCGGCGTAGCGCGTCGAGCGGCATGTCGCGGATGTCGATCCCGTCGATGGTGATGCGCCCGGCCGCCGGGTCGAAGGTGCGGTGGAGCAGGCCAAGCGTCGTCGACTTGCCGGAACCGGTCGTGCCGACGAGCGCGATGGTTTCGCCGGGCTCGGCGGTGAACCACAGGTCGCGCACCGCGAGCCGCGGCGTGACGCCGTGGCCGCTCGCGGGGTAGGCGAAGGACACGCCCTCGAAGGCGACGCGACCGCTGAGGTGGCCGGGGTCCTTCGCGTGCGGCTTCTCCGCGACGTGCGGCACCGTGTCGAGCACGGCGAAGTAGTCCCCGAGTTTGGCCGCCTGGAGAAACAGCGCGTTGGAGAAGTTGACGAGCTGTTCCAGCCTGCCGATCAGCATGTTGGCGAAGTTCATGAACATCACGATGCCGCCGATGGTGCCGATCCCGCGCAGGTAAAGCGCGGTGCCCGACACGAAGACGAGGAGCAGCGTGATCGTGGACGCCGTGCGGCCGAACACCACGGCGACCGTCCACCACGACAGCACCGGCATCTGCGCTTCGAGCAGGGTGCGGCTGAGGTCGCGCATGACGCCGGTTTCCTGACGCACGCGGGTGAAGCTCTGGATCACCGGCACGTTGCCGAGCACGTCGGACGCCCGCTCCGCCAGCGCTGAATTGTAGGACTCGACGGTGCCCTGGAGCGTTTCCGTGCGGTGCCTCACGAAGGTCGCGACCACGCCGGACAGCGCCACGAGGGCGACCAGCAGCAGGCCGAGGCGCCAGTTCAGCCACAGCGACAGCGGCAGGATCACCACCAGCGACAGGAGGGCGGAGATGTTCTCGCGGAACAGGCTGAGGTAGACCGCGAACATGCCGTTGGCGCTCTCGATCATGATCTTCAGCGAGCGTCCGGAATGGGTCGCGGCGTGAAACGTCGCCGGCAAGGTGAGGGCGTGCTCGAAGAACTGCGCCATGATCGCGAGGCGGCGGCGGTGGGCGAGGCGGTCGGCCAGCAGCGACACCACCACGGCGGCGGCGATGGTGGCGACCGCGAAGCCGATCCACGCGGCGATCGTCGGCAGCAGGGCGGCGAAGCTCGGGGTTCCGCCCGCGGGATGGGTGAGCCGGTCGATGAGGCGCCCGAACAGCACGGGTTCGGCGAACTGGGCGACGACCAGGGCGACTGTGCCGAGGACGAGCCAAGCCACGGTGCGTCGTTCCGGCCGCAGCAGCAGCAGCACGCGGGCGTAAATGCGGTAGAAGGACATGGAGCTTGGGCCTGAAGGAGCGGGACGGCACCCGCGGGCCGTCGAGCTGATGTAGATGATGCGGCGCGGATGAATGGACACCGAACGATCGTTGGATGTTGGCGACGAAGTGGCGGAAAACTCCGTTGAAACACTGGTCTTCGCCGCAGGACCGGAGGAGGCGGGGCAGCGGCTCGACGTCGCAGCCGCAGCGGTCGCCAAGGCGCAGGATCACGTGCTGTCGCGCACCCGCCTCAAGGGGCTGATCGAGGCGGGCTGGCTGACGGTCGACGGGGCGGTCGTGCGC
The DNA here is from genome assembly GCA_964243435.1 of uncultured Beijerinckiaceae bacterium. Classification (GTDB taxonomy): domain Bacteria; phylum Pseudomonadota; class Alphaproteobacteria; order Rhizobiales; family Beijerinckiaceae; genus RH-AL1. Next base: position 13,727 of record CAXTFM010000029.1, on the reverse strand, counting down.
GACGCCAAGCGCAAGCTGAAGGCCGGCGACGCGGTTTGCCTGACCGTGCCGCCGGCGATCGACGCTGTGCCGCAGGGCGAAGCGCTGCCGCTGGCCATCGTCTACGAGGACGCCCACCTCGTGGTGATCGACAAGCCGGCGGGGCTGGTGGTGCATCCCGCGCCCGGCCATGGCTCGGGCACGCTCGTCAACGCGCTGATCGCGCATTGCGGCGACGGCCTGTCCGGCATCGGCGGCGTGCGCCGGCCGGGCATCGTCCACCGCATCGACAAGGACACGTCGGGGCTGCTCGTGGTGGCGAAGACCGACGCCGCGCATCGCGGCCTCGCCCGGCTGTTCGCCGACCACGGCCGCACGCTGCCGCTGGTGCGCTCCTACCGTGCCTTCGTGTGGGGCGAACCCGGACGTCCCGCCGGCACGGTGGAGGCGCCGGTCGGCCGGCACGGGAGCGACCGGCTGCGCATGGCGGTGGTGCCCGAGGAGCACGGACGCCATGCCATCACCCACTGGCGCGTCGCGGAGCGGTTCGGGCCGGACCAGCCCGGAGCCGGCGCCGAAGCGAGCCTCCTCACCTGCGCGCTGGAAACCGGGCGCACCCACCAGATCCGCGTCCACATGGCCCATATCGGCCATCCCGTGATGGGCGACCCGCTTTACGCCAAGGGCTTCCGCACCAAGTCGGTCAGGTTGGCGGCACCGGCCCGCGCGCGGCTCGACGGGCTCAAACGGCAAGCCCTCCACGCGGCCGTCCTCGGCTTCGAGCATCCGATCACGGGCGAGGTGCTGGAGTTCGAAAGTCCGCTCCCGCACGATCTCGCCGCGCTGGCGGAGGCCCTGCGCGAGCCCGCGCCGGCCCATGCGGGACCGGCATGGCAGCGCGGCAAATAGGCTTTGCAACTCGGTCGCCCGGCCCCGGTTGTCACGATGCCAAGCCGATTCTGCCGAGTTCCGCCAAGTGTCCGGGCGCAGTTTCCAGATTGCCGATTTGTAATTCTGCGACGGCGAGAATCGCTCTTATGATGGGCGCGTGGACCCATGATCCACGGGATGCGTCGCTGGTGCTTCGTCATGGCGTCGCCGCGAGCCTGCCGATTGCGGGGGCTCGAAGGAGGTTTTCAATGGCTGCTGCCCTACCAATGATCGCCGGCGAGGCCGGCCTCTCCCGCTACCTCAACGAGATCCGCAAGTTCCCCATGCTCCAGCCGGAGCAGGAGTACATGCTGGCCAAGCGCTGGCGCGAGCACGAGGACCCCGATGCGGCCCACCAGCTCGTCACCTCGCACCTGCGCCTCGTGGCCAAGATCGCGATGGGCTATCGCGGCTACGGCCTGCCGATCGGCGAAGTGATCTCGGAAGGCAATGTCGGCCTGATGCAGGCCGTGAAGCGCTTCGAGCCGGAGAAGGGGTTCCGCCTCGCCACCTATGCGATGTGGTGGATCCGTGCCTCGATCCAGGAATACATCCTGCGCTCGTGGTCGCTCGTGAAGATGGGCACCACCGCGAGCCAGAAGAAGCTGTTCTTCAACCTGCGAAAGGCGAAGAGCCAGATTTCCGCGCTGGAGGAGGGCGACATGCGGCCCGATCAGGTCGACATCATCGCGACCCGACTCGGCGTCAGCAAGCAGGACGTCATCGACATGAACCGCCGCATGTCGGGCGACGCGTCGCTGAATGCGCCGTTGCGCGAGGAGGGCGAAGGCGAATGGCAGGACTGGCTCGTCGACCAGTCGACCAGCCAGGAAAGCGTCCTTGCCGACCGCGAGGAGAAGGACAACCGCCTGGGTGCCTTGAACACCGCGTTGAGCGTGCTCAACGAGCGCGAGCGTCGAATCTTCGAGGCGCGTCGCCTCGTCGACGATCCGATCACGCTGGAGGACCTGTCTGACGAGTTCGACATTTCCCGCGAACGCGTGCGCCAGATCGAGGTGCGCGCCTTCGAGAAGGTGCAGGCGGCGGTGAAAAGCGGCGTCGCCCGGATCGAGGCGAACCAGCCGGGTCGCGCCGGCGTGCTGGAGCACCGTACGACGTCACATTGAGGAAGGTGGGCGGCGGTGGCGACCGCCTTACCGCCGACACTTTCGGCAGGGATAGGCAGAAGCGGACCGTCCCCCTCGCGCGCAGGGAAACGCACGATGCCTGTGTTCGCCACACCTGTTACCGTCTTCCACATCTTGCCCGCCGGACTCGCCGCGCGCCTCGCGCCGGTGGCGATGTTCGCGCTCCTTGCCGCGCCGGGTTACGCGGTCGCCGAAGACAGCGAGCGGTGCAGCGGCACCCTGTGCGACCTATACTATACCGTGCGTCCCGCACCGCAGCCTGCGGCGGCGCCGTCGTCGCAGCAGGCGTCCGCGACGCCGGTCACCGTTCCATCCACGGGCGGTATCCTGAACTTCTTCAAGAACAGCCCGCCGGCGGCGACGGCGGCAACGTCCGGTGCCGCACCGGCGAAGCCCTTCATGTACCTGACGGACGGCACCAAGTACGACCATTGCACGGGCACCCTGTGCGATGCCTATTACGGTTCCTCGTTGAACAAGCCGGCTGCGCCGCCGCCGCAGCAGCAGGCAAGCACGGGATCGGCGAACACGCCGGCGGGTACGTCCCTGACGCCACCGCGGCCCGCGCCGAGCGCGGAGCAGATCGCGCTTGCCAAGGCGATGCAGCAGCGCCGTGCCGCGCAGGACGCGCAGGAACAGGCCAAGGCGAAGTGCCGCCTCGCCGGGGGAAGCGACCCCTGGCACTGCTTCCGCTAGCGTCGCCTCGACTGGCAAACGTCGGCCATCATCCTAGATGCAAGGCGACACGCATCGCTGGATGACGCATGGACACCATACGACTCGGTACGACCGGCCTCGAAGTCTCGCGCCTGTGCCTCGGCTGCATGAGTTACGGCGTGCCGGACCGCGGCACCCACGCCTGGTCGCTGTCTGAGGACATATCGCGCCCCTTCATCAGGAAGGCGCTGGAACTCGGCATCAACTTCTTCGACACGGCGAACGTATACTCCGCCGGCACCAGCGAGGAGATCGTCGGCCGCGCGCTGAAGGACTTCGCCCGCCGCGACGAGGTGGTCATCGCCACCAAGGTGCATGGGCGCATGCGGCCCGGCCCGAATGGCGCCGGCCTGTCGCGCGCGGCGATCATGAGCGAGATCGACAACTCGCTGCGCCGCCTCGGCACCGACTACGTCGACCTTTACCAGATCCATCGCTGGGACGCCGGCGTGCCGATCGCGGAGACGCTTGAAGCGCTCCACGACGTGGTGAAGGCCGGCAAGGCACGCTACATCGGCGCCTCCTCCATGCACGCCTGGCAGTTCGCCAAGGCGCTGTACCTCGCCGACAACCATGGCTGGACGCGCTTTTCCACCATGCAGAACTACGTCAACCTGCTGTACCGCGAAGAGGAGCGCGAGATGCTGCCGCTGTGCAAGGCGGAAGGCATCGGCGTCATCCCGTGGAGCCCGATGGCGCGCGGACGGCTGACCCGCGACTGGAGCGAGGAAACGGACCGTTTGCGCACCGACGAGTTCGGCCGCACGCTGTACGCCGCGACGGAGGACGCCGACCGCCGCATCGTCGAGGAGGTCGGCGCCATCGCCAAGGCGCGCGGCGTGCCCCGCGCGCAGGTCGCACTGGCGTGGGTCCTCGGCAAGGCGGAGGTGACCGCGCCGATCATCGGCGCCACCAAGCCGCACCACCTCGACGACGCCGTGGCCGCCCTCGCGCTCAAGCTCGACGACGAGGAAACCGGGCGCCTCGAAGCGCTCTACGTGCCGCACCGGGTCACCGGCTTCAAATAGGGACGGCGATGGCGGGGGAACGGCGGCGCGCGCTGATCGTCGGCGCTTCCCGCGGGCTTGGGCTCGGGCTGGTGCGCGCGTACCTCGACCGCGGCTGGGACGTCGTCGCGACCGCGCGGGGCCGCAACGAGGACGCGCTGCAGCGGTTGCGGGCCGAGGCGGGGGGCCGTCTCGCCGTCGATGCGCTCGAGGTCACCGACGATGCTGCCATCCGCGCCATGGCGCGCAGGCTCGGGCCGACGCGGCTCGACCTGCTGTTCGTGTCGGCCGGCATCTCCGGCGACAAGGCGGCAGCGGCGGCCACGGTCGACCCCGACGCGTTCGCGCGCATGATGGCGACCAACGCGCACGCCCCGCTGCGGATCATCGAGGCGCTGGGCGGCAACGTGCCGGTGGAGGGCGCGGTGGTCGCGATGTCCTCGGTCCTCGGCAGCGTGGCAAGCAACGTCACCGGAGGCTACGAGGCCTACCGCGCCAGCAAGGCGGCGCTCAACACGCTGCTGCGCTCCTACGCGGTGCGCCACGCGGCGCGCGCGGTGATCGCCATGCATCCGGGCTGGGTTCGCACCGACATGGCCGGCCCGGACGCCACCCTCGACGTCGCGGAAAGCGCACGCGGCATGGCCGACGTCATCGACGCGCATATGGGCCGGGCAGGCTGCGTGTTCGTCGATTGGCAGGGACGAACGATCCCCTGGTGACGTCCAACGGCGCCGGCCGTCACGCCGCAGCGAAACTGCGCGCGCCCTTCGCGCCGATGCTTTAGGTTGCAGCATCCATCAGCCTCACCCCTTGCCCGATGCACACTCTCCTCACCGCCGCGATCTGGATCATCTCGCTGCTCAGCCTCACCGTCGCCGGCCTGATCGCCACCGAACTCGTGCTGATCCCCGCGTCGATCGACATCGGCGAGATCGTGACCGGCGGCACCGGTCCCTGGCTCGACGCCGCCTATGCCGCCGGACTGTTCGTCGCCCTGCTGGTCGCGACGGCGGTGAGCCTGCGCTTGTGGTACAGCGCGCGCTTCAAGGGTTTGGCGTGGCTGCTGACCGCCGCCGAGGTGGCCTGCGTCGGCTGGTCGAGCTTCGTGTTGTACCGTGACTACTTCTGACGATCCCGCGGATACGGGCCTGCGCGATGGCGAACTTGCCCTCGGCTTGCCCCTGCCCGCCGACGCCGCGCTCGCCTTCATCGGGCACATTGAGACGCCGTGGCGGGAGCGGTCGGCGTGCCCGCGCCAGGGCGACGCCGTCGCCGGGCCGGCCTGCCGGCTCCACCTCGCTCCCATGTGGATGCAGGCGCTCGACGGCATCGACGCCCTCGCCGAGTTGCAGGTTCTGTACTGGATGCACCACGCCAGGCGCGACCTCGTCCGCCTGGTGCCGAAGGGCGGCACCCCGCGCGGCCCCTTCGCCCTGCGCGCGCCGACGCGCCCGAACCCGATCGCCTCCTCCGTCGTCGCGCTGCTGGACCGTCGCGGCGCCGTGCTCACCGTGCGCGGGCTCGACTGCCTCGACGGCACCCCGCTGCTCGACCTCAAGCCCTGGCGCAATTTCGGGCATTGAACCGGCACGCGTCTCGACGCCTCGCGCGGTCGGGCTGCCTGAAAAGGGTGCGGCCGGTCGCAAGACCGCGCGAAGGGGCTGAAACGCCGCGTCGCTGTCGCCATCGACCAGCCGATCGGCTGTTCACATGCGGGATGGAACGCGATGCGCACCGTGGTGCGATCTCGGCGCCTCGCTTCTGTTCGCCCGCGCCGCGCTAGGCCACCGAAAACTCACGCCCCGCTCGCATGTCGAACTTGTTTCTTTGAAGCGTCTCTTTTACAGAATATTCTTATCTAGCTGGGGAGTTTACCAGGAATACTTTGTCATTGCGCCGTGCCCTGGACGAACCGATATTGAAGATCAGCAGTTCAGGCAGCCCGCATGCCGCACACCCAGTTCGATCCTTTCGGTGAAACGATCACGCCCCGTGCGAACGATGGGACGGCTGACGTTGGGCCTGCGAGCGGGGTATCGCGCATCGCCCTGCGCCTCGGCGTCGGCCTGTTCTGGACGCTGGTCGCCGGCATCGTCGCAGCCAGGGTCGCCTTCTTCGATCCGGCATCGCTGGAGTTCGGGTCCGTCATCGCCTTCCTTGGTCGTGTGCGAGCGCTGGTCTTCGCCTGAGCTGGGTCGCGGTACCCCGCTTGCCGGCTGAAACGTCGGGGTCGATCAGCCCTGCCAAGTGTCGCGCTTCGACCAATGCTGCTATGCAACATGACGCCTCGTTGTTTGAGCGTCCGATGCCGTAGGCTTGAGGTCAGTCAGCACCGAGCACCTCGATCTCCGATGAACAACATCAACGACGTCCGTCGCATCTTTCTCTTCGCCGTAGCGGTTTACCTCGTCCTCGCCATTCCGCGCCTTCATGCGATGCAGCCGCAGGCGAGCCATCTCCATGGCCCTTCCATCGATGACGTGATCTCCGGCTTGAAGGTGAGCATGACGCGTCTCGGCGAGGCACAGCAGACATCAAGCGTCTTCTTCCCCGGCAGCTGATCCCGGCCCGACACCCCCGCCGACGCCGTTGACAGGCGTCGTCCTGCGACCCCAACTGACGTCCGCTTCCATTTTGCGGGGACGGTAGGTCATGGCGTCGACGACCGCTCCCACCATCGCCGCCGACCGCGGCGACGTGACGTGTCCGGTCGACAGCCCGGCCCGGCCCTCGACAAGGGGTCATGCTGGATGAGGCGCACCGGCGCGCAAGGCTCGGCTGGCCCCGAAGCGGCGAGCGCGACCTAGGTGTCGCAGTCGACGCACGATCCGAAACCGCCCTCCGCAACCAGGTCCGCCCTCGCATGGTGCGCGGCCCGCGTGCCCGGCGTCGGCCTGTGCATCGCCGTCACCCTGGCGTCGCTGGCGTTGCAGGGCGTCGAGGAGCGTCGCCTCGGCCATCCCTACGTCGAGGCGCTGGTGCTGGCGATCCTGCTCGGCATGGCCCTGCGCACGGTGTGGGAGCCGAGCGCGCGCTGGCGTGCCGGAATCGCGGTGAGCGCGAAGCAACTCCTCGAATTCGCGGTGATGCTGCTCGGCGCCTCGGTCAGCTTCGCAGCGTTCATCGCGTCGGGGGCTCTTCTCCTCGCCGCCATCGTCGCCGTCGTGCTCGTCACCCTCGCCGCGAGCTTCGGCATCGCCCGTCTCCTCGGCCTGCCGGCCCGCATCTCGATCCTGATCGCCTGCGGGAACGCCATCTGCGGCAACTCCGCCATCGCGGCGGTGGCGCCGGTGATCGGGGCGGACGGGGACGACGTCGCTTCCGCCATCTCGTTCACGGCGATCCTCGGCGTGCTGGTGGTGCTCGGCCTGCCCCTGCTCGTCCCGCTGTTCCGGCTCGACGCGCGGCAATACGGCGTGCTCGCCGGGCTGACCGTCTACGCAGTGCCCCAGGTGCTCGCCGCGACGGTGCCCGCCGGCCTCGTCGCGACGCAGGTGGGTACGCTGGTGAAGCTGGTGCGCGTGCTGATGCTCGGGCCGGTGGTGCTCGGCGCCTCGCTGCTGGCACCCCGCATGTCGCCGGGCGCGCGGCCGGCGGGGCGCTTCAGCCCCTTCAAGCTCGTTCCCTGGTTCATCCTCGGCTTCCTCGTCCTCGCCGCCCTGCGCTCGCTCGGCCTGGTGCCGGAAGCGGCGGTGCGGCAGATCACCCGCACGGCGGCCCTGCTGACCGTGACATCCATGGCGGCGCTCGGCCTCGGCGTCGACGTGCGGGTCATCGGCCGCGTCGGCGGCCGGGTCACGGCGGCGGTGACGCTGTCGCTGCTGCTGCTGCTCGCGATGAGCCTCGGCGTCGTCCACCTCATCGCCCTGGGCTGACCCGGCTGCGGCGCATACAAGGGGAGCGGCGCTTCCATCGCCAAGTCCCTCTGAACGATGCGATCGACTGCGAGAGCATCGACGAGTATCCTCGGTCGGCTTTCGTCGAGGTCACGGATCCAGGACGGCCCGATGCCGCCGCCGCGCCCGGCGCGGCCGCCGGGCTGACCGGGTCGGGACCAGCCGGACCGGGACTTGCCAGACGCGTCGTGCCGGCACCGCGGCGCGCTCGGGGCGCGGGTGTCGCCGACGACCATGGTCCACGCGACCGTCGCGGTACACGGAGGAGATCGCACCGTGCCCGACCTCCATGACGACGCGGCGTCACGCGCCGGCGCCGTCCTCGCCATCGACCTCGCGGCGCTGGCGGCGAACTACGGGCGCCTCCGCGAGGCGGCGGCGCCGGCGACCTGCGCCTGCGTTGTCAAGGCCGACGCCTATGGCCTCGGCGTCGCCCGCGTCGCCCCCGTGCTGGCGCAGGAGGGTTGCCGCGACTTCTTCGTCGCCCACCTCGACGAAGGCATCGCGCTCCGCGCGATCCTCGGCGCCGCACCCCGCATCGCGATCCTGCACGGCCTCGTGTCCGGCACGGAGCGCGACGCGCGCGACCACGACCTCCTGCCCGTACTCAACGACGACGAACAGCGCGACGCGTGGCGGCGGCTTGCCGCCGGCACGGGCCGCACACTGCCCGCGATCCTCCAGGTCGACACCGGCATGGCCCGCTTCGGATTCGCCGTCGGCGACCTCCCGCGCCGGCTCGACGACCCCGAGGCGTTTCGCGGCATCGAACTGCGGCTGCTGATGAGCCACCTCGCCTGCGCCGACGAGGCCGACCATCCAGCCAACGCGCGGCAACTCCGCGCCTTCGCGGCCGCGCGCCGCCACCTGCCCGGCGTACCGTCGAGCCTCGCCGCCTCCGCCGGCATCTTCCTCGGCGCGGCATACCACGCCGACATGGTACGACCCGGCGCGGCGCTCTACGGCGTCAACCCGCGGCCGGGATCCACCAACCCGATGCGGCCCGTGGTGCGCCTGCGGGCACGCGTCATGCAGCTTCGCGACGTGCCGGCGGGGACGCCGGTCGGCTACGGGCACCGCGCGGCCACCGAGCGCGCGACCCGGCTGGCGACGCTCGCCATCGGCTACGCCGACGGCCTGCTGCGCAGCACCTCCGGCCACGGCGCGGCCTGGCACGGCGCGATCCGGCTGCCGATGATGGGGCGCGTGTCGATGGACAGCGTCGTCGTCGACGTCGGCGCCGCCGAGGCGCTCGCCCCCGGCGACCTCGTCGACGTCATCGGGCCGCACCACGACGTCGACGCCGCCGCCGCCGCCGCCGGGACGATCGGCTACGAGGTGCTCACAAGCCTCGGCGCCCGCTTCCACCGCAGCTACATCGGAGTCCCGCCATGCACGTGATGATCCTCGGCGGCGGCGTGGTCGGCGTGACGAGCGCCTACTTCCTCGCCCGCGCCGGCCACGAGGTCACCGTGCTCGACCGCCAGCCCGGCGCCGGACAGGAAACCAGCTTCGCCAACGCCGGGCAGGTGTCGTTCGGCTATTCCGCGCCCTGGGCGGCGCCGGGCGTGCCGGTCAAGGCGCTGCGCTGGCTGGCCATGCGCCACCGCCCGCTCGTGCTGTGGCCGCGCGCCGACATCAGGCTCTACGGCTGGCTCGCGCGCATGCTGGCGAATTGCACGGAGGACGCCTACCGGCGCAACAAGGGCCGCATGGTGCGCCTCGCCGACTACAGCCGCGACGTCCTCGGCGAACTCCGCGACGCGACCGGCATCAGCTACGACCACCGCCGGCGCGGCACGCTGCAACTGTTCCGCACCCGCAAGCAGTTCGACCACGTCGGCGACGACACCCGCGTGCTCGACGGCTACGGCGTGCCCTACGAACTGCTCGACGCCGCCGGCTGCGTCGCGGCGGAACCGGCGCTGGCGCAGGTGCCGGGCGTGATCGTCGGCGGCCTCCGCCTGCCGCAGGACGAGACGGGCGACGCCTACCTGTTCACGCGCAACCTCGCCGCGATCTGCGAAGGGCTCGGCGTCGCCTTCCGCTACGGCGCGACCGTCAAGGAGGTCCGTCACGGAAACGGACGAGTGACCGGCATCGTCCTCGGCGACGGCGCCCTCCTCAGCGCCGACAGCTACGTCGCCGCGCTCGGCAGCTACACGCCCGCGCTGCTCGCCCCGCTCGGCATCGCGCTCCCCGTCTACCCCGTGAAGGGCTATTCGCTGACCCTGCCGGTCGGCGACGTCGACGCAGCGCCGGTGTCCACGGTGATGGACGAAACCTTCAAGGTCGCCATCACCCGCCTCGGCGACCGCATCCGCGTCGGCGGCACGGCGGAACTCGCCGGCTTCAGCCAAAGCCTGCGCGGCCCGCGCCGCCGCACGCTGGAGCGCTCGCTCGGCGACCTGTTCCCGCGCGCGGGCGACATGGGGAAGGCGCGGTTCTGGACGGGGCTGCGGCCGATGACGCCGGACGGCACGCCCATCGTCGGGCCGACGCGGCTTGCCAACCTGTACACCAACACCGGGCACGGCACGCTCGGCTGGACCATGGCCTGCGGCTCGGGCCGCCTCCTCGCCGACCTCATCTGCGGCCGCGCCCCGGACATCCCGGCCTCCGACCTCGCCGTCAGCCGCTACGCCGCGTGAGCGGACCGCGGCGGATGTCCGGCCGCGGGCATGGCCCTTGCTGAGCGAGGCGGGCAGGAGACACCACATGGTCAACCGACTCACGCGCCGACGCGCCCTCGCCTTCCCGGTCGCCGGCCTCGCACTCGACGTTTTCGGCACCCGGGCCTTCGCCGCCGAGCCGATCAAGGTCGGCCTCGTCGCCGCCCTGTCGGGTCCCTCGGCCAAGTCGGGCGAGGGCATCACGCGCGGGCTCGCCATCGCGATCGACGACATCAACGCGCGCGGCGGCCTGCTCGGCGGGCGCATGCTGGAGCTGGTGCGCCGCGACGACGAGTCGAACCCGGCCAAGGGGCAGGCCGCCGCCCGCGAGCTGATCGACCGCGAGGGCTGCGTCGCCCTGTTCGGCGGCATCGACAGCCCCGTGTCGCTGGCGATCGTGCCGGTGGTCACCGCGGCGCACGTGCCCTTCGTCGGCGTGTGGGCGGCGGCGACCAACATCACCCGCAACAAGACGGACCCGAACTACGTGTTCCGGGTTTCGGCGGTGGACGCCCTCGTCGACAAGGCGCTCATCGCCTACGCGGCCACGGCCCACAAGGCCAAGGCGCCCGGCCTGATGCTCGTCAACAACGCCTGGGGCGAATCCAACCATTCCGGCCTGATCGACGCCGCCGCCGCGGCGGGCATGACCATCGTCGGCGCTGAGAAATTCGACGACAAGGACGTCGACATGGGCCCGCAACTGCAACGGCTGCGCGCCGCCAAGGCCGACAGCCTGATCCTCGTCGGCAACGCCGCGCCCGGCGCCCAGGTCGTCAAGTCGCTGCAACGCGCCGCCTGGACGGTGCCGGTGATCTCGCACTGGGGCATCTCGGGCGGCCGCTTCCCCGAACTCGCCGGCTCCTGGGCGAACCGCGTCCGCTTCGTGCAAACCTATAGCTTCTTCGGGCCGCAGAACGAGGTCGGCACCCGGGTGATCGCGGCGATGAAGGCCAAGTACCCCGACGTCAAGGACGTCGGCGACATCACGCCCCCGGTCGGCGTCGCCAACGCCTACGACGCGATGCAGCTCACCGCGCTGGCCATCGCCAAGGCCGGCTCGACGGAGGGCGCCAGGCTGCGGGAGGGCTTCCTCGGCATCGACGGCTACCGCGGGCTCATCAAGACCTACGACCACCCCTTCACCGACACCAACCACGACGCGCTGACCGAGCACGACTACGTCATGGTCCGCTACAACGGCGACCGCATCGAGCCCGTATCCGGTTAGCGCGGCCGGGCATGCTGGTCACGGCGCTGGTGTCGGGCTTCGGCCTCGGCAGCCTGTACGGCCTCATCGCGCTGGGCTTCACCCTGACCTTCGCGGTGTCCGCGACGGTCAACTTCGCGCAGGGCTCGTCGTTGATGCTCGGCGCCGTGGCCTGCCACGCGCTGGTGGTCGGCGCAGGCCTGCCCTTCGCGCTCGGCATCGTCGGCGCCCTCGTCGCCTGCGCCCTTTGGGGCCTCGTCGTCGAGCGCGTCGCCGTGCGGCCCTTCGCGTCGCGCGGCAGCAACGCCTGGCTGATGGCCACCGTGGCGCTCGGCATCGTGCTCGACAACCTCGTCCTCGCCACCTTCGGCAAGGAGCCGCGCGCCCTGCCGGTGAGCCTCGCCGACGATCCCTGGGTCGTCGGCGACGCCGGCATCTTCCCGCTCCAGCTCGTCATCCCCGCCGTGGCGCTGGCCCTGGCCGGCCTCGTCCACCTCGGGTTGACGCGCACGCCGCTGGGGCTGCGCCTGCGCGCCGCCGTCGACAACCCCGACGCCGCCCGCCTGATGGGCGTGGACGTCACCCGCCTCGTCGCCCTGACCTATGCGGCGGCGGCCGTGTTCGCCGGGATCAGCGGCATCCTCGTCGCGCCGCTGCTCAACGTGTCGGCGGACATGGGCACGCTGTTCGGCATCAAGGCCTTCGCCGTCGCCATCCTCGGCGGGCTGACCAACCCGTGGGGGGTGGTGGCAGCCGGCCTCGCCTACGGTCTCGTGGAAGCCTGCGCCACCACCTGGCTCGGCTCGGGCAGCACGCAGATCGTGACCTTCTCGGCGGTGATCGCCGCGCTCGCCGCGGCGCCGTCGGGTTTGTTCGCGCGGCGCACGGCGTCGCGGGTATGAGCGCGCGGGCGCTCGGCGCCGCCGCCGCGGCGCTGGCCGTCGTCGCCGCCATCTGTCTGCTCGCGCCGGGCTACTACGCCTTCCTCGTCGGCACGGTCGCGACGACAGCGCTCGTCGGGGTCGGCCTCAACGTGCTCCTCGGCTTGGCCGGCGAAGTGTCGCTGGGTCAGGCCGGCTTCGTGTCGCTCGGCGCCTATGCCGTGGCCATCGGCGGGGCGCATGGCGGCTTCTGGGCGGCGCTGCCCCTGTCGGTCGGCCTCGCCGCCCTGGTCGGCGCCGCCCTGTCCGTGCCGGCGCTGCGGGTGAGCGGCCCCTACCTCGCCATGGTCACCATCGCCTTCGGCTTCATCGTGGACGCCGCGACGGTGGAATGGTCCGGCCTCACCGGCGGCGCCAGCGGAATTTCCGGCATCGTCCAGCCCTTCGGCGTCGGCGGCACGGCGCTGCTGGCGAGCGCCGTCTGCGCCGCCGCCCTGCTCGCCTTCGACGCGCTCAAGCGCAGCCCGCTCGGGCTCGCCATGCAGGCGGCGGCCGGCGCGCCGGCGGTGGCGCGCAGCCTCGGCATCGCGCTGCTGCCGGTGCGCACCGCCGCCTTCGTCCTCGCCGCGTCGGTGGCGGGACTCGCCGGCGGCCTCCAGGCCGGCCTCACCGGCTTCATCGCGCCGAGTTCCTTTCCCTTCGCGCAGTCGATCCTGTTCCTCCTCGTGGTGGTGGTCGGCGGCGCCGGGCGCACGCTCGGGCCGCTTTACGGCGCGCTCGCCGTCGGCCTGCTGCCGGAACTGCTGTCGAGTCTCGCCGAGTACCGCCTGCTGGTGTTCGGCGCGGCCCTGCTCCTCGTGCTGCGGCTGGCACCCGAGGGTATCGCCGGGCTGGTGGCACCGCTGGCCGCGCGGCTGCTCCCGAGGCCGGCCGGCGACGCGGCGCCGTCCGTAGTCGCAGCGCTCGGCCCCGTCGGCCTGGACGGCGGCGGCCTGCACGCGCGCGCCATGGGCGTGTCCTTCCACGGCGTCGCCGCCGTCGCCGACGTCGACCTCGATGCGGCGCCGGGCGCCGTCACCAGCCTGATCGGGCCGAACGGCGCCGGCAAGACCACCCTGCTCAACCTGCTGAGCGGCTTCGCCGCGGCGGACGCCGGCGAAGTTCGGGTCGCCGGCGTGGCGCTGGGCCGCGCCCCGGCGCACCGCGTCGCGCGCGCCGGGCTGGCGCGCACCTTTCAAACGGCGCAGGCGGTGGACGCGCTCAGCGTCGTCGACAACGTGCGCC
>CAXTFM010000028.1:0-30090 GCA_964243435.1 uncultured Beijerinckiaceae bacterium | reverse complement strand
CGGCTCTCGATCTGGAACACGCCGATCGTGTCGGCCTTCTGGATCATCGCGTAGGTGGCGGGGTCCTCCCTGGGGATCGCGGCGATCGCGGTCGGGCCGTCATAGTGCTGCGCCAGCAGCGCGAAGCCGCGACGCAGGCAGGACAGCATGCCGAGCGCCAGCACGTCGACCTTGAGGATGCCGAGCGCGTCGAGGTCGTCCTTGTCCCACTCGACCGTGGTGCGCCCGTCCATCGCGGCGTTGGCGATCGGCATCACCTCGTCGAGGCGGGTGCGGGTGATGACGAAGCCGCCGCTGTGCTGCGACAGGTGGCGGGGGAAGCCGGTCAGCGCGCGCGCCAGGGCGAGGACCTTGGCGAGCCCCGGCTCGGCCGGGTCCATGCCGGCGCGGCGCGCGCCCGCCTCGTCGACCGACCCCTCGCCCCAGGCCCAGCTCGTCGACGCCAGCGCCCCGACCGCGTCCTCCGACAGGCCGAACGCCTTGCCGACCTCGCGGATCGCCGAGCGGGCGCGGTAGGTCACCACGCTCGCGGTCAACGCCGCGCGGGCGCGGCCGTAGCGGGCGTAGATGTACTGCATCACCTCCTCGCGCCGCTCGTGCTCGAAATCGACGTCGATGTCGGGCGGCTCGCGGCGGTCGGCGGAGATGAAGCGCTCGAACAGCAGGCTGTTGAGCGCCGGGTCGATTTCCGTGATGCCGAGGCAGAAGCACAGGGTCGAGTTCGCCGCCGAGCCCCGGCCCTGGCACAGGATGCCCTTGCCGCGGGCGAAGCGCACGATGTCGTGGACGGTGAGGAAGTAGGGCGCGTAGTTCATGCGTGCGACGAGGGCGAGTTCGTGCTTGAGCCCCGCCGTGATCTTGGCCGGTACCCCCTCCGGGTAGCGCCAGCGCGCGCCCGTGTCGGCGAAGGCGGTGAGCGCGTCCTGCGGCGTGGCGAAGCCCTCGCGCAACTCTTGCGGATAATCGTTGCCGAGCTCGTCCAGCGAGAAGCGCAGCCCGTCGCCGAAGCGCAGCGTTTCGACGACGGCGTCCGGCTCGTCGGCGAACAGCCGGGCCATTTCAGCCGGCGGCTTGAGGTGGCGCTCGGCGTTGGGGGCGAGCTTGCGGCCCGCCGCCTCCAGCGCCACCCCGTGGCGGATGCAGGTGAGCACGTCGAGCAGTTCGCGGCGCGCGGGGTCGTGCATCACCGCGTCGTTGGTGGCGAGCAGCGGCACGCCGAGCCTGTCGGCGAGCTTGCGGCGCTTGGCGAGGTCGCCGCGCATGTTGCGGCCGTAGTCCATCGCCGCGCCGACCCACAGCCGGCCGGGGCAGGCGGCGGCGAGGTGCTCCAGCGGCGGCCGCGCGTCGCGCGCGCGCCGTTCGGCCGGGGCGAAGGGCACCACGACCGGCTCGTCCTCGGGTCCGGCCCCCGCCGGCAGGTGCCAGGGCGCCAGCGTTCCGTCCTCGTCGCCCGGCTCCTCCTCGACGAAGGCGGCGAAGCGCCGCTTGGCGACGCGCGCCTCGATCTCCGGGTCAAAGGTCGAGGCGGCGAGCGCGACGAGCTGCAGCCCGTCCTGCCAGGCGAGAAGGTCGTCCATCGTGAGCAGGCAGCCGCCCTTCCGCGCGCGGGCGTTGCCGGCGCTGAGCAGGCGGCACAGCCGGCCGTAGCCGGCGCGGTCGCGCGGGTAGGCGAGGATGTCGGGCGTGCCGTCGCAGAACACCAGCCGGGCGCCGGGGACGACGCGCAGGCCGTTGCCGTTCTCCCTGTTGTGGCGGAGGAACAGGTGCGCGCGCACCACGCCGGCGAGCGAGTTGCGGTCGGCGATGCCGATCGCGGCGAGGCCGAGCACGATGGCCTGCGCCACCATCTCCTCGGGGTGCGAGGCGCCGCGGAGGAAGGAGAAGTTGCTGGCCGCCCCCCATTCGGCGAAGCCGTCGCTGGTCTCGAAGCGAATCATCCCGGAGCATCCACGGGCGCGTTGGTAAGCCAGAACGGTGTCCGATGCGAAGCGGTCGAGCGAAGCAGGCGGGCGGGTCGGCTAGGCGAAGAAGCCGTGCAGGAACCAGCGCGGCTCGGGCGTGTCCTGGTACAAGCCTTCCCGGAACAGCCAGAAACGGTGCCCAACCATGTCCTCGACGCGGAAATAGTCGCGCGTCAGCTCCGGCCGGGAACGGTCGGGGCCTAGGCCCCGCCGCCACCAGTCCGGTGCGATGCGCTCGGGCCCCTCGATCGCCGCGACCTGATGCAGCACCCGCCGCCAGCGGAAGCGCAGCGGCGGGCCGTCCGGCACGGCGGCCATCGCCTCGATCGGCTCCGGCCGCTCGAGCAGCCGGATTGGCCGCTCCGGCAAGGTCGCAAGCCCCCGGGAGGCGATCACGGGCATCCTCCGCCGTTCGCGCGCGGCGGCAGGAACGACCATCGTGGCCCGCTCGGGCCGATGAGCATCGGCGAGGCGCAGCCCCACCACGCTGGCCAAGCCGAAGCGGGCGCCGAGCCGATCGACGAGGCCGGTCAGTTCGGCATCGGGCGGCGCGTCGGCCCAGCCGGGCTGGACGGCGTCGAGCCGTTCGGCGGCGAGGGCCGCGAGGCGCACCACCTCGAAGCCGTAACCGGTGTCGAGCCCGTCCTCGCCCGCCGCCTCGATCCGCTCGCGGAACAGCCGCGCCATGGCGAGCGGGTCGCGCAGCGGCCGGCTGGCACCCGCCTCCAGGTGGCGGACGACGCCGTCCACCCGGAACAGGCTGACGTGGAGCAGGCGTGCGCCCTCGCCGTGGCGGGCGAGCAGCCCGCACAGCTCGTAGCTGAGCGCGAGGATCGTCGCCTCGACATCCGTGCGCCGGGCGATGCCCTCGGCGAAGCGGCGCTCGGCGACGAAGGCGGGGGCGGCGAAGCGCGGGGTGATCGGCTCGCGCGCGAGGCCGAGCAGCGCGTCGAGGCGGCGGTGGAGGTCGCGGCCGAAGCGTGCCGCGATCGGCGCGCGGGGGCGCACCATGAGGTCGCCGACGCGGCGCAGCCCGGCCTGGCCAAGCTGGCGCAGCACGTCCTCGTCGAGGCGGAGCGCGGCGAGCGGCATGGGCGCGAACGCTTTCGCGTGGAGCGCGAGGCCGTCGGCGAGGATGCGCCGCTCGCCGCCGTGGCGGGCCAGCGCCCAGGCGGCGGCCGGGGTGCCGGCCACGGCGACGCGTGCCGCGACACCTTGGACGGCGAGGCGCCGCACCATGTCGGCCATCAGCGCCGCCTCGCCCCCGAACAGGTGCGCCGCGCCCGTCACGTCGAGCACCACCCCGTCGGGCCCGTCCACCGCGGCGAGCGGCGTGAACAGGCGGCACCAGTCGACGACGGCATCGAGCGCGGCGGCATCGCCCGCGGGATCGGCGTCATGGACCGCGAGGGTCGGGTGGGAGGCGCGGGCGTCGGCCAGCGCCGCCCCCGGCTTGAGGCCGGCGGCCATGGCGCGGGCGTCGAGCGCGACCAACCGCCGGGCACCCTTCACGCTCGCAACCGTCGCCAGCCCCGCCGACGCCCGGTCACCCGCCGCGTCCCGCATGCGCCGCCGGATGCGGTCGGTCGCCAGCCAGGGCAGGTGGAGGGACAGGTAGCGCATCACACAACCATGCTTCTTCGTGATCCCAAACGAGCGGCCAGATCTTGTCCCAGTCGACGCCGACCGGCCCGGCCCGGACGCGCGCGAGGCGCACGGCCCAGGCGGCGCGACCGGGCAGCGGCACGAGGGTGCCGGCGTGCCGGCGCGGGCCGGGCCGAACTCTGGGCGTCGTCGAGGACTGCGGGGGGACGGTGGTCCCCGGCGCGGCGCCGACCTCGAAGCGGACCTGCGCCGCCGACGACAGGACCCGCGCGCTGCCGGGCGCGCCGGCCGGCACCAGGATGCCCGGCGTGCCGCCCGCCGCCGCGGCGAGGACGAGACGGCGCGAGGCGACGAGGTCGTAGAAACGCGTCCGCCACAGGTCGAGCACCACGGCGGCGACACCCCGGCAGCGCAGCGCCTCCTCCATCGCCCACAGGCTGTCGGCACCGCTGCCCGTGCGCACCACGACGAGCCGTGCGGGATCGAGGCCGTGCGCGGCGAGGCCCGGCGCGTGGGGCACGCCGGTTTCGCTGCGCGCGCCATCCTCCATGATCCACACCACCGGCCCGGCATGGGCGGCGGCGAAGCGGGCGGCGAGCGCGAGGGCGAAGCCCGAGGCGGCGCCGGCATGGCGGGCGCCGCCGGCCACCACCTCGCTGAGCTGGTCGCGGCGAAGACCACCGCCGAGCATGCGGTCGAGCGCCAGCCCGCGGCCGAGGGCGACCCTGCGCGCCATGCCGCCGGCAGCGAAGCCCGGCGCGTATGCGCCCCCGCCCTCGATGAGGGCGATGGTTTGCCGTAAGCTCTCGATGTGTCCCGACGCGTCGCCCCGCGACATCGATCAACCCCGCTTTGTTCTGTATTTGTTCCTATAGATTCCTGCGGTGGGATCGCGAGTCAAGCAAGGGCTGTGGAGAACTCGCCCTGTTCAATCCCGCGGCGCGGCGGCGCGGCGGAGCCGGTCGTTGACCGCGGCGCCGAGTCCCCGGTCGGGAACGGGGGCGACCGCGATGCGGCCGGGGCCGGTCTCGTCGAGGTGGCGGAGATGGGCGTAAAGGTTCGCCGCCGCTTCCGCGAGGTCGCCGCGCGGCGACAGGTCGAGCGCGTCGCGGCCGAGCCGGCCGGCGAAGTCGAGGCCGCATTCGCCGGGTCGAATCGCGGTGGCATCGAGCCGGAGCGTCGCCGCCGGCGCATAATGCGAGGCCAGCATGCCCGGCGCGCTGATGCCGCCGTCATGCGCGTCGAGCGGGCGGCCGATGACCCGTTCCACCTCCTCGCGCGACACCCCGCCGGGCCGCAGCAGCACGCTGGTGCCGTCGCGGCAGCCGATGATGGTCGATTCGACGCCGACCGGGCAGGTGCCGCCGTCGAGCACCAGGTCCACCGCCGCGCCGAGGTCGCGCACCACGTCGGCGGCCCGCGTCGGGCTGAGCCGTCCCGAGCGGTTCGCGGAAGGGGCGGCCACCGGGCGCCCCGCCGCCCGGAGCAGGGCGGCGGCCAGCGGGTGCGCCGGCACGCGCAGCCCGACGCCGGCGAGGCCGGCGCAGGCGAGGTCGCACACCGTGCCGCCCGCCGCGCGCGGGAGCACCAGGGTGAGCGGCCCCGGCCAGAAGGCGGCGGCGAGGCGCTCGGCGTCGCGGGTGAAGCGGCCCTCGCGCCGCGCCGCGGCGTGATCCGCCACATGGGCGATCAGCGGGTTGAAGCGCGGGCGCCCTTTGGCGGCGTAGATGCGCGCGACCGCGGCGGGGGCGGTGGCGTCGGCGCCGAGGCCGTACACGGTTTCGGTCGGGAATGCGACGAGCCGTCCCTGCGCGAGGAGGCGGCCGGCCGCGCGAACCTCGTCATCCATCGGCACCGCTCGATCTCCGCGCAGGGCGTGCGCGCTCGGCGCGCACCCGTCAACCCGGCGCGGTCTAGCCGGCGTGGTCTAGCCGGTGGGTGCGAGGCGGGCGAACAGGCGGTCGGTCCGATCCTGGACGAGGTCGCTGACGGCGACGACGGCGCCGTGGTTGACCAGCATGGTCGCCTTGTCCAGCACCTCCCGGATCGTCGTGCCGGCGCGCTCGCAGATCAGTACCAGCGCCGCGGGGTCGTCCGTGCCCTTGAGCCGGCAGTGTCGGCGCACGGCGGCGACGGCACCCGTCGAGCGCCGGTCGAGTTCGGCGACGACCTCCTCGAAGTCGCGGCGGAAGCGAGCATCGAGCTGGTCGTAGGCCTCGATGGCCGAGCCGCGCCCGGGCAGGATCGAGCGATCGAAATAGTCGCGGTAGCCCACCGGGCGCCAGTTCTGGATGTCGTCGAGCAATTCGGGCATCGTCGGCAGCTGCTCGACGAGCATGACGATCTCGTTGAATAGATTGAGGTAGTCGTTGGCAAGGCCCGACGCCGGGTTGACCAGGGCCTCGGCGCGCCGGATGCGGCTGCGGCCGAGCGGCACGGCTTGAACGGCGGCGCGCTCCTCATCCGAAAGAATGCTCATTCTTCAGGTCCATCCGATCCTGACCCATGCTTAACCGACCAGCGGTGAAGATTTGATTAGAGCTCACGGTGCGGCAGGTCGTCAGCCGAGCATGGACGGCTTCACCCACCAGCCGGGGTGGTGGCGCCCGATCACCTTGGCGGCGCGCCCCGCCGACCGGCAGTCCGCGAACAGGCCGACGCAGGTCGCTCCCGAGCCCGACATGCGCGCGAGGCGGCACCCCGGCGCGGCCGCGAGCACGGCGAGCACGTCGGACACAACCGGCACCAGACGGCAGGCGGCGTCCTCCATATCGTTGCGTCCCCGCCGCAACGCCGCGACGAGGTCGCCGGGTGAAAGACCGTCGACGACCGCGGGGTGGGCGCCCGCGCCGCTCGTCCAGCCCGCCGGCAGGTTCATGCGCGCGAACACCGCGCGCGTTTCCAGCGCGACGCCGGGATTGACCACCAGGGCGGGCAGGGGCGGCAGCTTGAGCGGCGGCCCCAGTTCGTCGCCGACGCCGGCCATCACGCGGGCGACGGCGTCGAGGCACACGGGGATATCGGCGCCCGTCGCCGCCGCGGCAGCGCGCAGACGGGGGTCGTCGGGCGCGAGGCCGTTCGCCCGCGCGAGCAGGCGCAGCGCCGCGGCGGCGTCGGACGACCCGCCGCCGATGCCGGCCGCCACCGGCAGGCGCTTGGTCAGGTGAAAGGCGCCGAGCACCAGCCCGTCGATGCGTTCGGCCAACGCGCGCGCCGCGCGCACGACCAGGTTGCCGTCGAGGCTGCCGGCCGCACCGGCGGTCGGGCCGTTGACGGCGAGGCTCAGCGCCGGTTCCGGCCGCAGGGTCAGCGTGTCACCGCTTCGCGTGAACACGACGAGGCTTCGCAACTCGTGCCAGCCGTCCGCGCGTCGTCCGGTGATGTGCAGGGTCAGGTTGACCTTGGCCGGCGCGCGCTCGACGTACACGGCGAGACTCGCTCGCGAGTCAGGCGAGCGGTTGGTCAGCCCCCGTCCTTCTTGCCGATGGCGTTCTCGTCGGGGACGGCGGCCGGACCGTTGGTGTCCTTGGCATTGGCCGACTCGGGCGCCTTCTCCGCCGGCATGCCGTTGGCGATCTTGTCGATGATCTTCTTCTTGTCGTCGGGTTCCGGCCCGAGGTCGCGGGCGTGGTTCCATTGAAAGTGTGCGTCGAGCTTGCGGCCGACCCGCCAGTAGGCGTCGCCGAGGTGGTCGTTGATGGTGGGGTCGCCGGGCTTCAGGTCGATCGCCCGCTCCAGCTCCTTCACCGCCTCGTCGTACTTGCCGAGCTTGTAATAGGCCCAGCCCAGGCTGTCGACGATGTAGCCGTCGCTCGGCCTGAGTTCGACGGCCTTGTGGAGCATGGTGAAGGCTTCGTCGAGATTCTCGCCGCGGTCGACCCAGCTGTAGCCGAGGTAGTTCAGCACCAGCGGCTGGTCGGGGGACAGCGCCAGCGCGTGGCGGAAGTCGGCGACCGCTTCCGTCCACTTGTTCTGCCGCTCAAAGGCGATGCCGCGGAAGTAGAAGAGCGGCCACTCGACCTTTTCCGGCTTCTTCGACACGCCGAGCGCCTTGCCGTAGGTCGTGACGGCGTCGGCGAACTTCTTGTCGGAGCGTTGGGCGTTGCCGAGCGCGAGGAGCGCGTCCTCGTCGTCGGGATGGTCGACGACGATGCGCCCGAGATAGTCCGCGCTTTCCTTCTTCTTGCCGAGGTTGTCGAGGAGCTGGGCGATCTGGATGTCGGCGGTGGTGCGCAGCGGGCTCGCCTCGGCCACGCTCTCATAGATGGCGACCGCTTCCTCGTTCTGCTTCAAGCGGTCATAAAGGTCGGCGAGGGTGATGAGAGCCAGCCCGTTCTTCGGCGCGAGGTAAAGCGACAGGCGCAGGTATACCATGGCGGCGATCTCGTCGCCGTGCTGCCCGCCGGCCGAGCCTAGACCGTACAGCACCTCCGCGCCGCCCTGCTCGGCCGACTTGATCAAAGGCTCCGGCACCTTGCCGGCCTTGATGTCGGCCACCGCCGCGACGAGCAGGGGGTGGTTGGGAAGGATGGTGTCGAAGTCGCCGTAAACCTTGAGCGCCTTGTCCTTCTCGCCGGTGCGCGCCAGGAAGCGGCCGTAGGCGTCGACGAGGCGCAGCGTGTTCTTGTCGTTGCCGTAGGCGGCGCCGAAGCGGCGGCCCGCCTCTGCCTTGTCGCCCATCATGTCGGCGATCAGTCCGGCGTGGAAATCGCGGAACACGGCGAAGTTGTCGTCGCGCAGGCGGTCGCACACCTCCAGCGCCTTTTTCTCGTCGCCCGAGCCGGCGAAGCTCCAGGCGGTGAGAAGCGTCGCCGTGACGTCGCGGCTCTGGCCCGGTCCGCTCTTGGCGAATTGTGCCCGCGCCTGCCCGAACTGGCGGTTGTGCACCGCCTTCACGCCGAGCACGAGGTGGGCGAAGCCGTTGTTGGCGTCGCGCGCCAGCATGCGGTCGGCGAAGCCGAAGGCGTCGAGCATGTTGCCGTTGGAAAGGGCGGCGAGGAAGGCGCGCTCGATCAGCTGCGGGTTGCGGGGGTCGAAGCGCAGCGCTTCGCGGAAGAAGGTCGCCGCCGCCGTGGTGTCGTGGTCGAAGCCGGCGACCAGCGCCGACAGGTAGTTCCCGGCCGGGCTGTCGGACACTTCGAACGGCGTCGACAGGTTGATCGCCTCGCGTGCCCCCGCCGGGGCGGGACCGAGGGCGAGGACGCCGGCCGCGATCAGGCAGGCGGTCAGCTTGCGCGCGGTCGCGACGCATGCCGGCCGGGTCGGGGAAGGCTTCACCAGCATAGGCGGCACGCGGTCCTTCGGCATGTCGGGTTTTATCGAGCGTGGGGCTCGCCCCGGTTCTGGCCGCGCACCATGGCCAATTTGCGATGGCGCGGCAAGACGGCGGCCGGGACGTCCGACGCACCGGCCTGGGCGATCGCCTCCGTCGCGCGGGGAACCTCGGGAGCCTTCGCGCCGATGCCCCGTTGCGTTTCGATCGCAGCGCGCGGATGCGAAACGGACGCCGTCGCGACGGAGGACACATGGCAACCATCGAAACCAGCAAGATCCACGCGCACATGGAGGTGATCGCCGCCGACGGCGAACGCATCGGAAAGGTCGATCACCTGCAGGATGGCAGGATCAAGCTCACCAGGGTGGACTCGCCGGACGGCCGGCACCACTTCGTCCCGCTGAACTGGATCGACCACGTCGACGCCCACGTCCACCTCAACAGGACGCTGGGCGAGATCAAGGCTGCCGGCAAGCCGGGCACGTCGGAGGTCGATGCGGTGCCCGCCGCGGGTGGCGGCGTGTCCGCGCCCACGGCCGGCGGCTCGGAGGCGGACGCCAAGCCCTGAGGTGATGTTCCACCCTCGCATCGCAGCCGGAGCTGTTGAAAGCGCTTGCGTTCGGCTTCTTCTACAAAGAAGAAGCATGTAGCTTGGCCGTTGCCGGAGGCACGCGTCCGGCCTCATCCGTCGGTCCCGCCATATCAGGACGGGAACGGCCAGCGTCGCTTGCGGGGGTGTTTTGTCGACCACGGTTCTGATCACGGGCGGCGCCGGCTTCATCGGCTGCCATGTCGCCGAGCGGCTCCTCCGGCGCGGGTACCACGTCCGTGTTCTCGATCTCCTGATCGAGCAGGTCCACGGCAGCGCGGCGCACGCCGCCGGACTGCCGGCCGATGTCGAGTTCATCCGCGGCGACGTGCGCGACGCCGACCGGTTGCGCGGCGTGTTGCGCGGGGTCGACAAGGTCGTCCACCTCGCCGCCGAGGTCGGCGTCGGGCAGAGCATGTACGCGATCGAGCACTACGTGTCGGTCAACGACCTCGGCACCGCCGCCCTGATGCAGTGCCTAATCGAGGCGCCGGTCGAGCGCGTGGTGACGGCCTCCTCCATGAGCATCTATGGCGAGGGGCTGTATCGCAACGTCGATGGCGGAGTGGAGGACGGCGTCGAGCGCGAGGCCGGCGGTGCCGGCTGGGATCCGCGCGATGGGCGAGGCCGCGACCTCGTGCCCGTGGCGACGCCGGAATGGAAGCGGCCCAACCTCGCCTCCGTTTATGCGCTGACCAAATACGTCCAGGAGCGCCTGACGCTCAACGTCACCGCCGCCTACGGCATGGAGGGCGTGGCACTGCGGCTGTTCAACGTCTACGGGCCGGGGCAGGCGCTGTCGAACCCCTACACCGGCGTCCTCGCCATCTTCGCCTCCCGCCTGCTCAACGGCAACGCGCCCCTGCTGTTCGAGGACGGCCGGCAGCGGCGCGACTTCGTCCATGTCGGCGACGTCGCCGACGCGTTCCTGCTCGCCCTCGACGAGCCCCGCGCCAAGGGCCAGGTGTTCAACATCGGCAGCGGCGAGGAACGCACGATCCTCGACATCGCCGAAACCTTCGCGGCGGCGATGAACCGCTCCGACCTCAAGCCCGACATCCTCGGCAAGGCGCGCACCGGCGACATCCGGCACTGCTTCGCCGACATCACCAAGGCGCGCGCCGAACTTGGCTTCGCCCCGCGCCGCGACTTCGCCGAGGGCTTGAAGGCGTTGGCCGGCTGGGTCGCGAAGCAGCAGGCGCACGACAAGGTCGCCGAAGCGCGCAAGGAACTCGAAGCGCGGGGGCTGGTGGCGTGACGGCGCCCGGCGTGAAAATGGGGAGCGACGAGCGCCCGGTCCTGGTGACGGGCGGGGCCGGCTTCATCGGCTGCAACCTCGTCGACCGGCTGTGCCGCGACGGCCACCGCGTCATCGTGTTCGACTCCCTCGCCCGCCCCGGCGTCGCCGACAACCTGCGCTGGTTGCGCGACACCCATGGCAGCCGGGTCGCGGCCGAGGTCGCCGACCTCCGCGACCGTGTCAGGCTGGAGGCCGCAGCGGTTGGGGCAAAGGCGGTGTTCCACTTCGCCGCGCAGGTCGCAGTGACGACCAGCCTCGCAGCGCCTGCGGACGACTTCGCCGTCAACGTCGCCGGCACGCTCGACCTTCTGGAAGCGTTGCGCCGGCGCAACGCCGACGCGCCGCTGATCTTCGCCAGCACCAACAAGGTGTACGGCGACCTGTCGGCCGTCGAGCTGGCGCTTCACGGTGACCATTACCTGCCGACCGAGCCGGCGCTGCGGCGCCACGGCGTCGGCGAGGCGGCCGGCCTCGCCTTTCATACGCCCTACGGCTGTTCCAAGGGCGCCGCCGACCAGTACGTGCTGGACTACGCCGGCAGCTTCGGCCTGCGTACCGCCGCGCTGCGGATGAGCTGCATCTACGGCCCGCACCAGATGGGGACGGAGGACCAGGGCTGGGTGGCGCACTTCATCCGCACCGCGCTCGCCAACGGGCCGATCTCCATCTACGGCGACGGGCACCAGGTGCGCGACGTGCTGCACGTCGATGACGCGGTCGCGGCCTACATGGCCGCCTGGGCGTCCATCGACGCGATCTCCGGCCAAGCCTTCAACCTCGGCGGCGGCCCGGCCAACGCCATCAGCCTCGTGCAACTCCTCGCCCATCTCGCGGAACTGGTCGGCGCGCCGCTCGACGTCACCTTCCACGGCTGGCGCCCCGGCGACCAGCGATACTACGTGTCCGACCGGCGCCGCATCGACGCCGCGCTGCGCCTGCCGCCGCCGCGCGCGTGGCGGCGCGGCGTCGGCGACCTCGTCGCCTGGTTCAGGACGGCGGCCGAGGAGTGCGCGCCCGTGCCGGCCGAGGCGTTCTAGATGCGCGTCGCCCTGGTCAACCCGAGCTGGGACTTTTCGAACAGCATCTACTTCGGTTGCCGCGAGCCGCACCTGCCTCTCGAACTCGGCTACGGCCGCGGCTGGCTGGAGCGCGCCGGCCACGAGGTTCTTTTGGTCGACGGGCACCTCGGTGGGCAGAACAACACGGCGCTCGCCGACGCCGTCGCTGGTTTCGCGCCGGCGATGACGGTGGTGACCACCGCGCCCTCCTACCTGTTCTGGCGTTGCGCGCCGCCGGAGCTGCGCAGCCCGCGCGTCTTCCTCGACGCGCTGGGACGGCGAGGCGGACGCACGGTGGCCGTTGGGCCGCACGGCTCGGCGACGCCGGAAACGGCGCTGCGCAAGCTCAACTGCGACGTGGTGGTGCGTGGCGAATGCGAGGAGCTGCTGCCCCGCCTGGCATCGGGCGACGCGCTCGCCGCGATCCCGGCGCTGGCCTATTGGAGCGACGGCGCCATATCCGTCACCGGCGGCCCGCACGCGTCCGCCTTCATCGATGAGCCGGCGCTGCGCTGGCCCGACGCGTGGGTGGCGCGCCATCGCCACCACCATCACCGCTACGACGAAGCGCCGCGCGACGGATGCGGCCCGCTCGGCGCCGAGGTCGAGGCGTCGCGCGGCTGCCCCTACAGCTGCACCTTCTGCGCCAAGATCGACTTCCGCGACGCGTACCGCCGCCGCGCGCTGGAACCGATCCTGGCCGAGGTGGACGCGTTGGTGGCGCAGGGCGTCGGCTACATCTACTTCATCGACGAGATCTTCCTGCCGCAGGTGCCGCTGCTCGAAGCGCTCGCGCTGCGCCCGGTGCAGTTCGGCATCCAAACCCGCATCGACCTGTGGAAACCGGACATGCTCGACCTGCTCGGCCGCGCCGGCTGCGTTTCGATCGAGGCCGGCGTCGAGAGCCTCACCGAGGCGGGCCGTGCGGCGCTCGACAAGCGCTGCCGCCTGACGACCGACGAACTCGCCGACCGCCTCATCTACGCCAAGGGGCGCGTGCCCTTCGTCCAGGCCAACCTCATCGAAACCCGCGACGACGAAGCGGCGCTGGTCGCCGCGTGGCGCGCGCGCCTGCTCGAGCACGGCGTGTGGGCCAACGACCCCGTGCCGCTCTATCCCTACCCGAGTTCGCCGGACTACCGCCGGCTGTGGGGCCTGCCCGACGGCGAGGCCTGGGAGCGGGCGCACGCGCACTACCTCGCGCAGTTCTCGCGCTTCAGCGACATCCAGGACGAGCGCCCGCTGCCGTTGCGCGACCTCGAAGCCTGCTGCGCATGACGTTGGGCGGCGCCCGCATCCTTCTCACGGCGGATGCCGTCGGCGGCGTTTGGACCCACGCGCTCGACCTCGCCGCCGGCCTCGCGGGAGCGGGCGCGAGTGTCCGCGTCTGCCTTCTCGGCCCGCCGCCGCACGACATGGGAGGGCAGGGCATCGACCTCGTCCACCTGCCGCATCCGCTGGAGTGGCTCGCCGCCGACGCGGGGCAGGTGCGTGAGGGTGCCCGCGCGGTCGCGCACGCGGCGCGCGCCTGGGGTGCCGACCTCGTCCACCTGCATTCGCCGGCCTTCGCCATCGTCGACACGGGTTGCCCGATTGTCGCGACCAACCATTCCTGCGTCGCCACTTGGTGGGCGGCGCTGCGCGGTGGCCCGCTGCCGCCCGACCTGCGTTGGCGCGCGGCACTCGTCGCCGAGGGGCTGCACCGCGCCGATCTCGTCCTCGCGCCGAGCTGCGCCTACGCCGACGCCGTTGCCGCGACCTACGGTCTCGCCGCCGCGCCGCTCGCCGTCCACAACGGCCGCACCGCTCCGTCCGCCGATGGGGACGGAGCGCACGAGGCCGACGAGGTCTTCACGGCCGGGCGCCTGTGGGACGAGGGCAAGTCCATCGCCGTGCTCGACCGTGCCGCCGCCATGCTGCCGTGGCCGGTGCGCGCGGCCGGCAGCCCCCTCGCGCCGGACGGCGCGCGCGCCACGTTCGAGCACGTCGACGTGCTCGGGCGCGTGCCGGAGACCGCCATCCGCGCCCGGCTCGCGGCACGCCCGGTCTACGCCGCGCCGGCGCGCTTCGAGCCCTTCGGCCTCGCCGTGCTCGAAGCCGCCCAAGCCGGCTGCGCCCTCGTTCTGTCGGACATCGCGACGTTTCGTGAGCTGTGGGACGGCGCCGCGCTGTTCGTCGATGCCGGCGACCCCGCCGCGCTCGCCGCTGCGCTGCTTGCGCTGATCGACGACCGCGCCGCGCGCCGCGTGCTTGGTCGTACCGCCCGCGCCCGCGCGCGTCGCTACACCGTCGCGCGCATGGTGGAGCGCACCGCCGCCGCCTACGCGCGCTGCCTCGCCCGGCAACCGGCAGCGGTCGGGGCATGAGGATCGTCGTCTTCACCCACTCCCTGCGCTCGTGCTGGAATCACGGCAACGCGCATTTCCTGCGTGGCGTGATGCGCGAGCTGAGCACGCTCGGTCATGAGGTCGTCAGCTACGAGCCGGAACGCCCCTGGAGCCTCGACAACCTGCTGCGCGATGCCGGCGAGGCCGGCCTCGCGCCGTTTCGCACCGCGTACCCCGAACTCGTCGCACGCACCTACGGCGCGAAGCCGGAAATGGCTGCCCTGGTCGAAGGCGCCGACCTCGTCCTCGTCCACGAGTGGAACGAACCCGCGCTGGTCGCCGCGCTGGGCGACGTGCGGCGGCGCGGCCATCCCGCGCCGCTGCTGTTCCACGACACGCACCACCGCGCCGTCAGCGCGCCGCACGAGATCGATGCGTTCGACCTCCGCTTCTACGACGGCGTCCTCGCCTTCGGCAGCACGCTCGCGGAGGCCTACGCGGGGCGCGGTTGGCGCGCCGACCGCGTCTTCGTGTGGCACGAGGCGGCCGACGTCACGCTGTTCAAACCGCCGGCGATCGAGGGCGAGCGGCGCGGCCTCGTGTGGATCGGCAACTGGGGCGACGGCGAGCGTACGCGTGAACTCGAGGAGTTCCTGCTGGCGGCGGCGCGCGACGCCGGCCTGCACCTCGACGTCTTCGGCGTGCGCTACCCCGCCGACTCTTTGGCGATGCTGGCGCGCTTCGGCGCGACCTATCGCGGCTGGCTGCCCAACGCCGCCGCGCCCGACACCTTCGCCCGCCACCTCGCCACCGTCCACGTGCCGCGCCGCTTCTACACCGAGGCACTTCCCGGCATTCCGACCATCCGCGTCTTCGAGGCTCTGGCCTGCGGCATCCCGCTGGTGTGCGCGCCTTGGGACGACGCGGAGCATCTGTTCACGCCGGGCCGCGACTACCTCGTCGCGCGCGACGGCGCGGAAATGACGGCGCATCTCCGCGCGCTCGCCGCCGAACCGGCATTGCGTGCAAGCCTCGCCGCGCACGGCCTCGCGACGATCACGGCGCGCCACACCTGCGCCCACCGTGCCCGCGAACTCCTCGCCATCACCGAACGCCTCGGGGGTTGCACCGCGGCGGCCGGGCGCGCGCCCACGGAAGCCACCGCATGAGAATCGCCTTCTACGGCTCAAGCCTCGTGTCCTCCTACTGGAACGGCGCGGCGACCTACTACCGCGGCATGCTGGGCGAACTTGCGCGCCACGGCCACGCCATCACCTTCTACGAGCCCGACGCCTACGACCGGCAAGCAAACCGCGACATCGCCGATCCCGACTACGCCACCGTCGTCGTTTACCCCGCCACGACGGAGGGGGTGCGCGCGGTGATCGCCGAGGCGGCTCGCGCCGACGTCGTGGTCAAGGCGAGCGGCGTCGGCGTGTTCGATGACCTGCTCGTGACCGCGCTGCCCAGGGCGGCGCGGCCCGACGCGCTCAAGATCTTCTGGGACGTCGACGCACCGGCGACGCTGGCCGAGATGGCGCAGGCACCAGACCATCCCGTGCGCGCCATGCTGCCCGCGCTCGACATGGTGCTGACCTACGGCGGCGGCCCGCCGGTGGTCGCCGCCTACGAAGGTTTCGGCGCGCGCCGCTGCGTGCCCGTCTACAACGCGCTCGATCCGGCGACGCACTTCCGCACCACGCCCGACCCGCGTTTCGCCTGTGACCTCGTCTTCCTCGGTAACCGCCTGCCGGATCGCGAGGCACGGGTTGAGCAGTTCTTCCTGGAACCGGCGGCGGCGACGCCGGACAGGCGCTTCCTCCTTGGCGGCTCCGGCTGGCACGACAAGGCGATGGCGGCGAACGTCCGGCAGCTCGGCCACGTGTCGACGCGCGACCACAACGCCTTGAACTCCACCGCGCGGGCGGCCCTCAACATCTCCCGCGCCTCGATGGCCGACATGGGATTTTCGCCGGCGACCCGCGTCTTCGAAGCCGCCGGCGCCGGAACCTGCCTCGTCACCGACAGCTGGACCGGCATCGAGCTGTTCCTCGAACCCGACGCGGAGATCCTCGTCGCCCGCGACGGCGCCGACGTCGCCGCCCACCTCGCCGCGCTGACACCGGCCCGCGCCCGCGCGATCGGCGATGCCGCGCAGCGCCGCGTCCTGGCCGAGCACACCTACGCCAGGCGCGGCGTCGAGGTGGACGCCTTGCTGCGCGCGACGCTCGCCCGCCATCGCGCCGCCGCCTGATGCGCCTCGTCGTCCTCGGCCTCAGCCTGTCCTCGTCCTGGGGCAACGGCCACGCCACCACCTATCGCGCGCTGCTCGAAGCGCTGGCGCGGCGCGGCCACGCCATTACCTTCCTGGAGCGCGACAAGCCCTGGTACCGCAACGCGCGCGACTTCGCGGCCGCGCCCTATTGCGACCTGCACTTCTACGACTCGGTCGAGGAACTGCGCGCGCACGAAACGCTCATCGCCGACGCCGACGTGGTGATGGTGGGCTCCTACGTACCCGACGGCGTCGCCGTGTCGCGCTACGTGCAGGCGGTCGCGCGGGGCATGCGCGCCTTCTACGACATCGACACGCCGGTGACGCTGGCCAAGCTGCGCCGCGGCGACCACGAGTACCTCGCGCCGGACCTAATCCCCGGCTTCGACCTCTACTTCTCCTTCACCGGCGGGCCGACGCTCGACCTGCTGGAGCGCCGCTACGGGTCGCCGGCGGCGCGCGCGCTGTACTGCTCGGTCGACCCCGCGCGCTACCGCCCGCTTGGCGTGACGCACCGCTTCGATCTCGGCTATCTCGGCACCTACAGCCCGGATCGCCAGCCGGCGCTGGAGCGTCTGCTGATCGAGCCGGCGCGGCGGCTGCCCCACCTCCGCTTCGCCGTCGCCGGCCCGCAGTTCCCCGCCGACGTCGCGTGGCCGGACAACGTTGCGCGCTTCGAGCACGTGCCGCCGGAGGACCATGCCGACTTCTACGGCGCCTGCCGCTGGACGCTCAACGTGACGCGGCAGGATATGATCGAGGCCGGCTGGTCGCCGAGCGTGCGCCTGTTCGAGGCTGCGGCATGCGGCACCCCGATCGTGTCGGACCGCTGGGCCGGGCTCGACGCGCTGTTCGCCCCCGGGCGCGAGATCGAGCTTGTCGACGATGCCGACGCCGTCGTCGCCCTGCTCGCTCGAACGGGAGAGCCTGCGCGCCGCGCAATGGCCGCCGCGGCGCGGGTGCGCGTGCTCGCCGCGCACACCGCAACCCACCGCGCGGCGGAGTTCGAGGCGGCCTGCGCGGGCGCGGGCCTGGCCGCGCGTCAGCCCGCCGAGGCCGCCCGCTTCGGGGCGACGACCCTGCTGCCATAGCGCTCGATCATCGCCGCGCAAAACGCGGCGAAGGCGCGGGGGTCGCGCGGTGCGCTGGTGTGGTGCGGCTCGATGCCGTGCTCCTCCGGCGTGAAGCAGAAGGTCACGGTGGTGTCGAACTCGGCGAGCGCCGCCATCATTCGGTCGAACCACGCCTCCGCCCCCGGCCGCAGCCAGTCGGCCCAGCTCAGCCCCGTGCGGATGTAGGTGACGCCGAGGCGCTGCAGCCACGCCACCGCGTCGTCGAGGCGGTGGTCCTCGAAATGGAACCATTGGCAGATGCCGAGCGCCGGCGTGTGCCGCGCGAAACGCTCCAGCGACGGCTTGGGCGTGCCGTCCTCGCGCAGCAGCCCCATCGCGAAGTGCCGGTAGTAGGACGAACCCTCCGCCTCGCGGTGGCGGGTGGTGGCCTCCCACTCGCGCGGCAGGTCGTAGAGCGAGTACCAGTGGATCCGCGGCGCCTTGCCGACCAGCAGCTCCGCCGTGCGGTCGAAGCCGAACACCTGCACCTCGTCGGCGCCGAAGGTCGAGACGCCGACCTCGCTCACCCAGACCGGCAACCGCGTCACCGCGCGGATCTCGTCGATCTTCGCCGGCCACTCGTCGATCTTCCACAGGTTCCAATCGAGCGGGAAGCCGTGGACGGCGACGGCGTCGATGTGGTCGAGCACGCCGTAGCCGGCGAGGCGCTGCACGAAGGTGGCGTCGATCGGCGACATGCCGCCGAGCACCTTGAGAAGCGTCGGGTCGACGGCGGCGATGGCGTCGGCGGCGAGGATGGCCATCTCGGCGAACTTCGACCAGTCCGGGTCGATGGCAAGGTCCCAGTGTGACTTGTTGTTGGGCTCGTTCCAGATCATCGCCGCTTCGATCATCGCGGAGCCTTTCGCGGGTAGACGGCGGCGCCGGCCGGCGCGGAACCAGCGCAGCGGCACAGGAACACCTCGGCCTCGACCTGATCGACCACGGTGAAGCCGGACGCGCGCAGCATGGCCTCGGCGCAGGCGCGGTTCGGGATCCACCAGTTCGAGTCGTCGCCGCTGTAGCACCGCTCGATGAAGGACATGCGGGGGAAGTCGGCGCGCTCGAACACCGCCGTCTCGGCGAAGGGATAGTCCGCCTCCAGCGCGCCCGCCTCGGCGCTGCCGCGCAGCATGGACTGGAACAGCAGCAGGTCGCCGGCGACGTGCTCGCGGATCAGGTCGAGTGCGAGGAGCGGGTGGCGCAGGTGGTAGAGCACGCCCATGAAGATCACGAGGTCGAAGCGCTCGCCGAGCGCGCCGACGTCGTAGACCGAGAGTTCGGCGAACTCAATGTCGAGCTCGGCGACCTCGGCGGCGAAGCGGGCCTGCGCGAGGTAGTCCGCGTCCGCATCGATGCCGAGCACGCGCGCCGCCCCGCGCCGCTTCATTTCCAACGAGTAGAATCCGCCGTTGCAACCGATGTCGAGCACGCTCCTGCCGGAGAGATCGACCGGCAAAGCCTTGGCGAAGCGCTGGAACTTGACGTTGGGGTAGTCGAACAGGAAGTGGTCGGGCGCGGTGCGCACGCCGCCGACGTCCATGTTGTGGAACCACGGCCCCAGCGCCTCGACGCGGCGCTGGATCTCGTCGCGCGTGTATTTCGCGCTCATGCCGGCACGGTCTCGTTGAGCACCACCACGCGGGCGCCCCACGGCTCGATGTCGACGCGGCTGAGCGATGCCGGCGCGATCTCGAAACGCGGGAGATCGTTGAGCGAGAGGCCGAGGTAGTAGACGAGAACCGCCTTGATCGGGTCGGCATGGCTGACGAGGAGAATCGGCGCATCGGGTTGGGCGAGGCGACGGGCGTCGATGAAGTCGAGCATGCGGGCCTGCGACGCGCGCATCGTGTCGCCGGCCGGCGTGCGCGCGGTCGAGCGCGCGCTGTTCCAGCGCCGCCACTCGTCCAGCGGCGCCAACTCGTCGAAGGTCCGCCCCGACCAGTCGCCGAAGTCGACCTCCTCCAACGCTTGATCGACCGTCACGGCGAGGCCGAGCGCCTGCGCGACCGGCGCAGCGGTTTCCTGAGCGCGGACGAGCGGACTGCTGAACACTGCGGCGACCTTCTCGCGGGCCAGCCGAACGGCGAGGCGCTGCGCCTGCGCGTGGCCATCGTCGGACAGGTGGACGCCCTCGCGCCGCCCGTCGAGGTGGCGGTTGAGCCGGCCATGGGCGCCGTGGCGAACGAGGAACAGCGTGGTCACGGGACCGCCGCATCGGCCGCTGCGGCGGCGGCGTGCTCGCCGGCGATGAAGCGCTCCGTCAGCACCCGCGCTTCCGCGTCGCTGAACTGCCGCGGCGGCGACTTCATGAAATAGCTCGATGGCTCGACCAGCGCGCCCTTGAGCCCGCGGTCGAGGCCGAGCTTGGCGCAGCGCACCGCGTCGATGACGACGCCGGCGCTGTTGGGTGAGTCCCACACTTCGAGCTTCAGCTCGACCGCGAGCGGCGTGTCGCCGAAGCCGGTGCCCTCCAGGCGGATGTAGGCCCACTTGCGGTCGCTCAGCCACTCCACGTAGTCGCTCGGCCCGACATGGATGTCGCGCGCCGGCAGCGGCGCGTCGAGCTGGCTCGTCACCGCCCGCGTCTTGGACACCTTCTTCGAGTGCAGCCGCTCGCGTTCCAGCATGTTCTTGAAGTCGGTGTTGCCGCCGAAGTTGAGCTGGAAGGTGCGGTCGAGCTGCACGCCGCGCTCGGCAAAGAGCCGGGCCAGCGCCCGGTGCAGGATGGTGGCGCCGACCTGGCTCTTGATGTCGTCACCGATGACCGGCAGGCCCGCCTCCGCGAAGCGCCGCCCCCATTCCGGATCGGAGGCGAGGAACACCGGCATGCAGTTGACGAACGCGCAGCCGGCGGCGAGCACCGCTTCCGCATAGAACTCCGCCGCGCGCTGCGAGCCGACGGGGAGAAACGACACCACCACCTCCGCGCGCGCCGCGCGGAGCACGGCGGCAACGTCGACTGGGGCGGCATCCGCCTCCGCGATCTCGTCGCGCAGGTACTGGCCGAGCCCGTCGAGGGTCGGCCCTCGTGAAACGGTGACGCCCGTCGCCGCGACGGCCGCGAAGCGCACGGTGTTGTTGGGCTCGGCCACGATGGCGGCCGCGACGTCGAGCCCGACCTTGGCTGCAGCCACGTCGAAGGCGGCGACGACCTCGACGTCGCGGATGGCGTAGCCGCCGAGCACCGTATGCATCAGGCCGGGGACGGTCGCCGTCGGCTCGGCATCGGCATAGAAGCTCAGGCCCTGGACGAGGGACGAGGCACAATTGCCGACGCCGACGATCGCGAGGCGTATCTTCCGTGGCGAGGGCTGATCGTTCATCGCGGCTGCTGTTGGGGACGCGCGACCTATAGCGTGACCTTGGCGCCGAGGGAAATGGCGTAAACTCCGTGTGAACAGCCAAAAAGACGTCGCGGCGCGGCTTGCCGGCGACGGAGCCGGCGCGGACAAGGCGTACGCCACCGGCGCGCGGGGGGTCGCGCCGGTACCAGCCCTTCTCTATGGTCGAGCGCCGCGCCTGGCGCCGGCGCATCCACCGGAGTCCCGCATGCGCATCGTCGACATTCGCGAGGTGACCGCCCCGATCGCCTCGTCGATCGCCAACGCCTACATCGACTTTTCCAAGATGACGCTGTCCCTCGTCGCCGTGGTGACGGACGTGACGCGCGACGGCCGCAGGGTGGTCGGCTACGGCTTCAACTCCAACGGCCGCTACGGCCAGGGTGGGCTGATTCGCGAGCGCTTCGCGCCGCGCCTGCGCGACGCCGACCCGGCCGCGCTGCTGAACGACGCCGGCGACAACCTCGACCCCGACCGCATTTGGGCGACCCTGATGCGCAACGAGAAGCCGGGCGGGCACGGCGAGCGCTCCGTCGCGGTCGGCACCATCGACATGGCGGTGTGGGACGCGGTGGCGAAGATCGCTGGGGTGCCGTTGTTCCGCCTGCTTGCCGAGCGGCACGGGCGCGTGGCCGATCCCCGCGTCTTCGTTTATGCCGCCGGCGGGTACTACTACCCCGGCAAGGGCATCGAGCAGCTGCGCGCCGAGATGCGGAGCTACCTCGACCGCGGCTACTGCGTCGTCAAGATGAAGATCGGCAACGGCATCGCGGAGGACCGCCCGCGCATCGAGGGCGTGCTCAAGGAGATCGACGGACAGGCACAACTCGCCGTCGACGCCAATGGCCGCCTGGGGCTCGAGGACGCCGTCGCCTACGCCAAGATGCTGCGCGACTACCCGCTGTTCTGGTACGAGGAAGCTGGCGACCCGCTCGACTTCGCGCTCCAGGCGGCGCTCGCCGAGTTCTACCCCGGCCCGATGGCGACGGGGGAGAACCTGTTCTCGCACCAGGATGCCCGCAACCTCCTGCGCTACGGCGGCATGCGGCCGGACCGCGACTGGCTGCAGTTCGACTGCGCCCTGTCCTACGGCCTGTGCGAGTACCAGCGCACGCTTCGGGCGCTCGCCGTCGCCGGCTGGTCACCGTCGCGCTGCATTCCGCACGGCGGCCACCAGATGTCGCTCAACATCGCCGCCGGGCTCGGGCTCGGCGGCAACGAGAGCTACCCCGACCTGTTCCAGCCCTATGGCGGCTTCCCCGACGGCGTGCGCGTGGAAAGCGGTTACATCACCATGCCGGAGCTGCCCGGCATCGGCTTTGAGGGCAAGTCCGACCTTGCCCGGGTAATGCGCGAGCTGGCGGCCTAGCTCATTCCACCGTCACGCTTTTCGCCAAGTTGCGGGGCTGGTCTGCGTCCTTCCCCATGAACACGGCGGTGTGGTAGGCGATCATCTGCACCGGCACGGCGTAGACCATGGCGGTGAAGTTCGGCGCCATGTCGGGCAACGTGATGATGGCCGCCGCATCGGATGCGAAGTCGCGCTCGATGCGGCTGTCGCCGAGGAGGATGAGGCGACCGCCGCGCGCCGCCACTTCCTGCATGTTGGACACCGTCTTCTCGTAAACGGCGTCGTGCGGCGCGATCACGATGACCGGCATGGCCTCGTCGATCAGCGCGATCGGCCCGTGCTTCAGCTCGCCGGCGGCGTAGCCCTCGGCGTGGATGTAGCTCAGCTCCTTGAGCTTCAGCGCGCCTTCCATGGCGAGGGGGTAGGAGGTGCCGCGCCCGAGGTAAAGCACGTCGCGCACCCGGCTGAACTCGCGGGCGAGGTGCTCCACCGCAGGTTCCCGCTTGATCGCCTCAGCCATCAGGCCGGGGACGGCGATGAGTTCGCCGACGAGCCGCGCCTCGTCGGCTTCGGTAAGCGTCCCCCTCGCGCGTCCCATCGCCAGGGCGAGGCAGGCGAGGACCGCGAGCTGGCAGGTGAAGGCCTTGGTGGAGGCGACGCCGATCTCGGGGCCGGCCTTGGTCGCGGCAACGACGTCGCTTTCGCGCGCCATGGTCGAGCTGTCGACGTTGACGACCGATACGATCTTTTGCCCCTGCGCCCTGGCGTAGCGCAGCGAGGCCAGCGTGTCGGCCGTTTCACCCGATTGCGACACCACCACCGTCAGGCCGCCCGGCACCATCGGCACCTCGCCGTAGCGGAACTCCGACGCCACCTCGATCGAGACGGGCAGCCGCGCGAAGCGCTCGAACCAGTACTTCGCCGTGAGACCGGCCATGAAGGCGGTACCGCAGGCGCTTATGGTCAGCCGGTCGAGCCGGGCGGGATCGACCGGCAGGTCGAAGGGCAGGGCGACGCGCCCCGCCGACATGTCGAGGTAATGCGCGAGGGTGTGGGCGACGACCTCCGGCTGCTCATGGATCTCCTTGGCCATGAAGTGGCGGTGGTTGCCCTTGTCGACGAGAAAGGCGGAGGCCGTGGTGCGGACCCTGCGACGCGCGACCTCGCGGCCGCCGACGTCGTGGAAAACCGCCCCCTCATGGCTCAGCGCGACCCAGTCGCCCTCCTCGAGGTAGGTCAGCATATCGGTGAAGGGCGCCAACGCGAGGGCGTCGGAGCCGAGATACATGGTGTCCTCGCCGTAGCCGACCGCGAGCGGCGCGCCTTGCCGCGCGCCGATCAGCAGATCGGGCTCGCCGTCGAACAGGAAGGCGAGGGCGAAGGCGCCTTTCAGCCGCGGCAGGCTGGCCGCCACCGCCGCCCGCGGGTCGAGGCCGGCGTCCATCGCGTCGGTGACGAGGTGCGCCACCACCTCCGTGTCCGTTTCCGTCGCGAAGCGGTGCCCCTTGCCACGCAGCTCGTCGCGCAGCTCGCGGAAGTTCTCGATGATGCCGTTGTGGACCACGGCGAGCCGCGAGGTGGCGTGGGGGTGGGCGTTGTTCTCCGTTGGCCGGCCATGCGTCGCCCAGCGCGTGTGGCCGATGCCGATCATGCCCTCCAGCGGTTCGCGGCGCAGCAGGGCGTCGAGGTTGCGCAGCTTGCCTTCGGCGCGACGGCGGGTCAGCCGGCCGTGTTCGAGGGTCGCCACGCCGGCCGAATCGTAGCCGCGGTATTCCAGCCGCTTCAGCGATTCGATGAGGTGATCCGCGACCGGCTCACGGCCGAGGATGCCGACGATGCCGCACATGATGGTTCCCCTAGCCCTTGCCGCCCTGGCGTTTCGACGATGCATGCGCCGCGCGGAAAGCCTTGGCCCAACCGGGCTTTTCCACGGGTCGGGCGCGGGCGATGAGCAGCGCGTCGGCCGCGACGTCGCCCGTGACCACCGATCCCGTGCCGATGAAGGCGCCGTCGCCGACGCTGACCGGCGCCACCAGCGCCGCGTTGACGCCGACGAAGGCGCCGGCGCCGATGGTCGTCCTGAATTTCTCGAAACCGTTGTAGTTGCAGGTGATCGTCCCTGCGCCGAGGTTGGTGCCGACACCTACCGTGGCATCGCCGACGTAGCTCAAATGGTTGGCCTTGACGCCGGCATGGAGCGTCGAGGCCTTGACCTCGACGAAGTTGCCGATGTGGACGTTCTCGTGCAGCACCGTGCCAGGCCGCAGCCGTGCGAAGGGTCCGATCACCGCGCCTGCGCCGACCGTGGCGCCGTCGAGGTGGGAAAAGGCGCGGATGCGCGCGCCGTTGCCGACGCGCACGCCCGGCGCGAACACGACGTGCGGCTCGATCAGCACGTCGCGTCCGAGCGCCGTGTCGAAGGCCAGGGTCACGCTGGCGGGGTCGACCAGCGTGGCGCCGCCGCGCATCGCCGCCGCGCGCAGCCGCTCCTGCATCAGCGCCTCGGCACGGGCGAGCTGCGCCCGGTCGTTGACGCCGCCGACCTCGGCCTCCTCCACCGCCACCACCGTGGCGCCGAGGCCGCCGGCCCGGGCGAGGGCGACGACGTCGGTCAGGTAGAATTCGTTCTGCGCGTTGTCCGCCCGCACCGCGCGCAACAGGGCGAGGGCGTGGCGCCCGTCGAGCGCCATCAGGCCGCCGTTGCACAGGCTCACCGCGCGCTCGGCCGTTGTTGCGTCCTTTTCTTCGCGGATCGCGACGAGGCCGCCGCCCTCCAACAGGAGCCGGCCGTAGCCGGTCGGGTCGCGCGCGGTAAAGCCGGCGACGGCCACGGCGGCACCGGTGTCGCGCAATCCGGCGAGGAGCCGGGCGTAGGTGTCCGGGCGCACCAGCGGCGTGTCGGCGAAGGCGACGAGCACCTCGTCGACCGCGGAGATCGCCGACTCCGCGGCGAGCACGGCATGGGCCGTGCCGCGCCGCTCGTGCTGGACGAAGGTCCGGACGTGCGGGCTCCCGGCAGCCGCGACGACGTCATCGCGCCCCGGCGCGACGACCAGCGCCACGCGGCCGACGCCGGCCTCGGCGACCGCGGCGAGGCAATGGGCCAGCATGGAGCGCCCGGCGACCTCGTGCAGCACCTTCGGGCGGGCGGATCGCATGCGCGTGCCTTCGCCCGCCGCCAGCACGACGGCGAGGCAGTTCCTCGTCGCGGCAGTCTGTTTATCCACGGTTTCACTCTCCGCCAGGCACGTCCTAGACGAAAATTTCTTGGTCGGCATGGCTTAAACGGCCTAACGTCAACTAATCCTTGCGGGAACCTGCGCCACTGATCCTCGTCACCTGTCATGTTCGCGTTGAGGTTCCCTGGTTTACATGCTGCAGCGTCGCGACGTCCTCAAGCTAGCGCTCGGCGGTGCCGGCGCCTCCGCCGTTCTGCTCCCCGCCGGAACGCTGCTGGGCGACACCGCGCCATCCGCCGCGCCGCAGCCGCCCGTGCCGCAGACTCCCGTGCCGGTTCCTCCGCCGCCGCCGCCAATGCCGTCCGCGTCGCCCGCCGCGCCACCGATCGTGACCGGGGAGGGCGTGACGCTTGCCCCGCCCCTCGACTTCAAGCCGAGCACGCCGACCGACCTGGCGCGGCAACTCGCCCGTCAGCCGTTCAAGCCCGTGCCGGGCGACCTGCCCGATCCGTTCAAGAACCTGTCGCCCGAGCAGTACGCCGCGATCCAGCCCAGGCCCGATGCCCGCATCTGGGCCAACGAGGCGATCGGCTTCGCGGTGGAGCCGGTGCATCGCGGCTTCCAGAACGACAATCCGCTCACGATCAACCTCGTCGACGCCGGCAAGTCGTATCGTCTCGTCTATGAAACGCGCCTGTTCGACTTCGGCAAGCTCGCGCCGTCATCGAAGGTCGGCGACATCGGCTTTTCCGGCGTCCGCCTGCTGCAAGTCGCGGCGAACCGGCCGGCAGCCGAGATCGCGACGTTTCAGGGGACCAACTTCTACCGTGCCCTCGCCGCGGGCCAGGTCCCCGGACTGATGTCCCGCGCCCTCGCCCTCAAGGTCGCCGACCCCAAGGGCGAGGAGATCCCCTCCTTCCGCCAGATCTGGATCGAGAAGCCGAGCGCGGTCGCCGGCCTCGTCGTGATCCACGCCGTGATCGACTCCGACAGCCTCGCCGGCGCGTTCCGCTTCACGGTGCGGCCGGGCGAGGCGACCATCGTCGACATCGAGGCGACGCTGTTCGCCCGCACCGTCGTCGACAATTACGGCCTCGCCTC
This sequence comes from uncultured Beijerinckiaceae bacterium, assembly GCA_964243435.1. GTDB lineage: Bacteria > Pseudomonadota > Alphaproteobacteria > Rhizobiales > Beijerinckiaceae > RH-AL1. Next base: position 3,613 of record CAXTFM010000028.1, on the reverse strand, counting down.
CATGAGCGCGTCGCACCTCCTCGGCTTCATCGACCACAAGCGGCTCGACGACTACCGGCCCAACGTCAGCGAGGTCAGCGGCGTGCAGATGCTGACGGGTGCGGGGGAATGGCTGTGGCGCCCGGTGAGCAACCGCGACGAACTGCAGATCTCGACCTTCATCGACTCGAAGCCGCGCGGCTTCGGCTGCCTGGTGCGCGACCGCAACTTCGAGATCTACCTCGACGAGGAGCGGCACTGGGAGCGGCGTCCCTCGCTGTGGGTCGAGCCGCTCGGGGACTGGGTGGACGGCGGCGTTCAGCTCATCGAGATCCCCTCCCAGTCCGAGGCCAACGACAACATCCTGTGCTTCTGGCGGCCGAAGGCGCCGCTGGCGCGCGGCAGCGAGACCACCATCGCCTATCGTCAGTTCTGGTGCTGGGACCCGCCGGAGCGACCGGGCCTGGCCCGCGCGATGCGCTCCCATGCCGGCGTGCTCAACAAACGCAGCCGCTTCTTCGTCGAGTTCGAGGGCGACGTGCTGGCCGACGAGAAGCGCACGATTGGGTTGACCCCGACATTGACCGCGACGGCCGGTTCCATCACCATGGTACGCACTTTCGCCGACCGCGAACGCAAGGCGCTGCGCGTGCTGTTCGAGCTCGACCCGCAGGGGGCGGGTTCGTCCGAACTGCGGCTCGTGCTGGAGGCGGCAGGCACCCGCATCAGCGAGACCTGGCTGTTCCGTTGGACCCCGTCGTGATCGCGTCGACCCAGACTTCGTCGCCCGCCGGTCGCCCGGCTCGTACGTCCGTCGAGATCCGGCCGCCGATGCCCGAGGAGCGACCGCTCGCGATGCCGGTGCAGCACCTGCGTCGGCACGATCCGCCGCGGCGGCGCGCGAGCCCGGGCGGCTTCGCCAACAGTCGCGGCGGCACCTGGCTGGCGCGGCTGCTGATCTTCGGCGGCGCCCTTGCCCTCACCTGCTACGGGGCCGACCAGATGTACAGGGTGGTGTCGCTCGGCGACACCACGACGCTGGAATGGGCGCTGCTCGTACTCTTCGTCGCAAATTTCTCCTGGATCGCGCTCGCCTTCACCAGTGCCGTCGTCGGCTTCCTGTGGATGCTGTTCGTCGCGCCAAAGGCGCCGGGCATTCCCGCGGCGCTCGCCGTCAAGACCGCCGTGGTCATGCCGATCTACAACGAGGCGCCGGAACGGGTGTTCGCCGCCCTCCAGGCGATGCACGAGGGGATCGAGGCGACGGGGCTCGGCGCCTCGTTCGACTGGTTCCTGCTGTCCGACACCACTGACCCAGACACCTTCGTCGCCGAGGAGCACGCCTTTGCCGCCCTGCGCGACCGCGTCGCGCCCGACACCGCGATCTTCTATCGCCACCGTCGCCAGAACACGGAACGCAAGGCCGGCAACATCGCCGACTTCGTCACGCGCTGGGGCGGGCATTACGCCCACATGCTGGTGCTCGACGCCGACAGCTTCATGTCGGCGCACGCGATGGTCAATCTCGCGGCGGCGATGGAGGCCGACCCCGATGCCGGCATCATCCAGACCCTGCCGCTCATCATCAACCGCAACACGCTATTTGCCCGCGTCCAGCAGTTCGCCGCCCGCATTTACGGGCCGGTCATCGCCGCCGGCCTGTCCTGCTGGATGGGCCGGGACGGCAACTACTGGGGTCATAACGCGATTATCCGCACGGCCGCCTTCGCCGCCCATTGCGGGCTGCCGCACCTCAAGGGCAAGCCGCCGATGGGCGGCCACGTGCTCAGCCACGACTTCGTGGAGGCGGCCCTCATCCGGCGCGCCGGCTACGCCGTCTACATGCTGCCGGTTCTGGGGGGCAGTTTCGAGGAAAGCCCGCCCTCGCTCATCGACCTGTCGGCGCGCGACCGCCGCTGGTGCCAGGGCAACCTCCAGCACAGCCGCATCATGTTCGCCCGCGGCCTGCACCCAGCCTCGCGCCAGCACTTCGCAACCGGAATCTTCGCCTACCTCGCCTCGCCGCTGTGGATGCTGCAACTGCTCGTCGGCATGGTGCTCGTCGTTCAGGCGAGCTACGTGAAGCCGGAATACTTCCCCAACGAATTCACGCTGGTCCCGGCTTTTCCCCGCTTCGACGCCGAGCGCTCGCTCGAGCTCTTCGGCGTCACCATGGCCGTGCTGCTGACGCCCAAGCTGCTCGGCCTCATCCTTTCGCTCGTCGACCGCGAAACCCGGCGCGGCAGCGGCGGCCTTCTCGGGCTCACCGTGTCGGCGCTGTTCGAGGTGTTGATGTCGGCGCTGCTCGCGCCCGTGATGATGCTGATCCAGACCGGGCACGTCGTGCACTTCCTTTTCGGCTTCGACACGGGCTGGAACCCCCAGCGTCGTGACGACGGCTCCATCGCTTTCATGGCGATCGTGCGCCGGCACCGCTCGCACGTGCTGTTCGGCTTCCTCGCCCTGGTGAGCGGCCTGCTGATCTCGCCCTCGCTCGTCGCCTGGATGTCGCCGACCATCGCCGGCCTCATCCTCGCGATCCTGCTGTCCTGGGTGACGGGATTGCGCTCCGTCGGCCTCGCCCTGCGTCGTATCGGACTTCTGAGGACACCGGAAGAACGCGACAGGCCGCCGGTGGTGCTGCGCGCCGCTGCCATCCTCGCCGACCTCGGCGAGCCTTCCGCCGAGCCGGAGGACGGGCTGCGCCGCTTGCACCGCGACCGCCAACTCCAGCACGTCCACCAAACCCTAGGCGCCGGCGATCCGGCCCGCGGCAAGGGCCAGATCACGCCCGACTGGGCGATGGCGGACGCCAAACTCGACGATGCCGAATGCCTCGAGGATGTGCTCGGCTGGCTCAAGCCGAAGGAGCGGATGTCAGTGCTGACCGACATCGTCCTCCTGCGCCGCCTGCTTAACCTGCCGCTCAAGGACGATTTCGACCGCGCCGCACGAGAAGCAGCCGATCAGGCCGCGCCACAGCGCGCGCACGCGTAAAGAGGTCGATATGTCGCATCAACCAGTACGGTAATTGCCTTGCCCGGCTTGCAATCGGGAGGTTTAGCCCTGACATGGACGGTGCCTGACGCGAGTGCGTCCCCGCCCTCGGCCATTGTTTCCGTGCGGGCCGGCAGTGTTTTACGTGTTCAGGCCGGAAGATCGTGTCTTCTGGCTTCCGTTTTTCCGGGCACCCGGCGAAGTCGGCCGCTGGGTGTGAACCGTATTGGCATACGGGCTCGGCACATCCGCTCGGCGCGGTTGCCTTATCCAGGACATTGATGACTTTTCAAGAACTCGGCCTCAGCGACAAGGTTCTGCAGGCGGTCGTGGCATCAGGCTACACCGATCCGACGCCCATCCAGGCCCAAGCCATTCCTTCCGCGCTCGCCGGGCGCGACATCCTCGGCATCGCCCAGACCGGCACGGGCAAGACCGCCGCCTTCGTCCTCCCGATGCTGTCGCGCCTCGAAAGCGGTCGCGCGCGGGCGCGCATGCCGCGCACGCTGATCCTTGAGCCGACGCGCGAACTCGCGGCGCAGGTCGAGGAAAGCTTTGAGCGCTACGGCATCAACCATAAACTGAACGTCGCGCTGCTCATTGGCGGCATGTCTTTCGGTGACCAGGAAGCCAAGAT
>CAXTFM010000027.1:1791-30406 GCA_964243435.1 uncultured Beijerinckiaceae bacterium | reverse complement strand
TGCTGCGGTGGGTGATGAGGAAGGTGGTGTCGACCTTCTTCTCCTGGATCAGCTTGGTCAGCGGCTCCAGGTAGCGCTTCACGTGCGTTTGCCCGCTTTTCAGCGTCAGGCCCTTCTGCACGATCGAGCCCATGTTGATCATCAACGGACCGCCGTACACGCCGGGGATCGACACGATGCCGCCGCCGCGCACCGCCCTGATCGCCTGGTCGAGCACGTAGGGCCGCTCGGCCGGCATCACCTTCTCCTTGACCGCGCTGATCAGCCCGGCCTGCCCGTGGCCGGCGCTCGCCTCCATGCCGACGCAGTCGATCACGGCATCGGCGCCCTCGCCCTTGCTGATCTCCTTGATGCGCTCGAAGACGTCCTCGTTGGCGTAGTCGATGATGTCCGTCGCACCGGCGCGCTTGGCCATGGCGATGCGTTCGGGCACGGTCTCGATGGCGATGATGCGCTCGGCGCCGAGCACCTTGGCGGACTGGATGGCGAACAGGCCGACGGGGCCCGTGCCCCACACGGCGATGATCTCGCCGCCGGTGATCTCGCAGTGCTCCGCGCCCTGATAGCCGGTCGGGAAGATGTCGGTGAGGAACAGCAGCTCCTCGTCGCTCATCCCTTCCGGCGCCAGCATCGGCGCCACGTCGGCCATCGGCACGCGCACGTACTCGGCTTGGCCGCCGGCGTAGCCGCCGGTGAGGTGCGAATAGCCGAACAGCCCGGCGACGGGGTAGCCGAACTGCTTCGCCGCCATCTCGCCGTTACGGTTCGAGCGCAGGCAGCACGACCAGTTGCCGCGCTTGCACTGCGAACACTCGCCGCAGTTGATGTTGAAGGGGACGACGATGCGGTCGCCCTTCTTGAACTTGGTGATGGCGGAGCCCGTCTCGACGACCTCGCCCATGAACTCGTGGCCGAGCACGTCGCCGCTCTTCATGGTCGGCATCAGCCCGTCCATGAGGTGGAGGTCGGAGCCGCAGATGGCGCAGCTCGTCACCTTGATGACGACGTCGCGTGCGTCCTCGATCGTCGGGTCGGGGACGTTGTCGCAGCGGATGTCGTTCTTGCCGTGCCAGCACAGGGCCTTCATCGGTCAACTCCTTGGTGGCGCCCATCGTCGGCGCTGGACGTCGTCACGAGCCCCTGGGTGCGGGCACGTGGGTCGCTTTGCGATCAAGTGCTCCGAACGCCGACGATTCCAAAAGGCTCCCGCGCCGAATGCCGCGCCGGACGCTGCGTGTGCATCCCGTGTAACGGCGTGGCCTGCGGCGCGCGGGAACGCGCATGCGTAATGCCCGTTGGCAGCGCTCACCCCGACGAAATGCCGATTGGCGTGACGAAACCGGAGGACGTCCATGGATGCCAGCGCGAACTACGTCCGCTACACCGCCGATGTCGAGCAGGTGGCGCCCGACGAGGCCGAGACCATCCGGGGCATCGTCGCCTCGATGACCCACGAGAGCGAGATCACCGCCGAACGCTACAAGCACGCGGTACGCTCCTCGCACGCCAAGAGCCACGGCCTGATGAAGGGCACGCTGCGGGTGCTCGACGGGCTGCCGGCGCCGCTGCGCCAGGGACTGTTTGCCAAGCCGGCGACCTACCCCGTCGCGGTGCGCATGGCGGTCGGGCCGGGCGAGCTGTTGTCCGACGCGGTGTCCACCCACCGCGGCATGGCGATCAAGGTTTTCGCCGTGGAAGGCGTCAAGCTGCCGGACCACGATGCCGACACGCAGGATTTCGTGCTGGCCACGGGGCCGGCCTTCCCGCAGGCCGACGCCCCCGCCTTCCTCAAGGCGATGAAGGGCTTGGAGGGCGCGACGGCGAGGTCGGAGGGCTTCAAGCAGGCCGTGTCGACGGCCGCACGGGTCACCAACGCCGCGATCGGCCAAGCCAGCGGCCTGCTGGACTTCTTCGGCCACCCGCCGATCCCGCCTCTGGCCGACACCTACTACAGCCAGGCCGCGCTGCGCTTCGGCGACTACGTCGCCAAGATCGCGGTCGCCCCGGTCACGCCGGCCCTCGTCGCGCTGGCCGACACGAGGCTCGACGTCAAGGCGGACCCGGACGCCTTCCGCCATTCCGTGGTCGAGTTCCTGAAAAGCGAGGGCGCCGAGTTCGAGCTGCGCGTCCAGCTCAGCACCGGCCTCGACGCCATGCCCGTTGAGGATGCCTCCAAGGTGTGGTCGGAAACGGACAGTCCCTACGTCGCCGTCGCCCGCATCGTCTTGCCGCCGCAGGACGCCTATGGTGCGGCGCGCCAAGCCTTCATGGACGACACCATGTCGTTCCGCCCGTCGCACAGCCTGGACGCGCACCGCCCGCTGGGCTCGTTGATGCGGGCGCGGCTCGCGACCTACCCGCAGCTTTCCGCCTTCCGGCACGGGCGCAACGGGCAGGCGCAGCACGAGCCGCGCACGCTTGACGAGATCCCGGACTGACGCCGCGCATGCGTGCGCCGGCACGATCGGCTTCGATCGCGACACTCCACGGCCGCCGAGGACGTCACCCATGAAGGTTGCCGCCGACCTGTGCATCGTGCCGATGGGCGTCGGCCCGTCGGTGTCGCCCTACGTGCGGGAGATCAAGGCCGTCATCGAGGCGAGCGGCCTGACGGCGACCATGCACCCCAACGGCACCAACATCGAGGGCGAGCTGAGCGAGATCTGCGCGCTGGCCGAGCGCTGCGAGGCCAAGCTCGCCGCCCTGGGCGTGCAGCGCACCTTCTTCACCCTGGTGTTCTCGACGCGGCGCGACAAGCAGCAGACCATGGCCGACAAGATCGCGGCCGTATCCTGACGTCGCCCGGCCAAGCGCTTGTGCGCCGGCGCAATTTCGCCCTAGCTACGCGGGTTTCGCCTTGATTGCGGACGTGGAGGTCGACCATGCGCTTCGAGGGCACCCAGAGCTACGTCGCCACCGATGACCTCAAGGTGGCGGTGAACGCCGCTGTCACGCTGCGCCGCCCGCTGCTCATCAAGGGTGAGCCCGGCACCGGCAAGACCGTGCTCGCCCGCGAGATCGCGGCCGCCGCAGGCGCCCCGCTGATCGAGTGGAACGTCAAGTCGACCACCAAGGCGCAGCAGGGCCTTTACGAGTACGACGCCGTCGCCCGGCTGCGCGACGGGCAGCTCGGCGACCCGCGCGTCGGCGACATCGGCAACTACATCCGCCGGGGCAAGCTGTGGGAGGCCTTCACCGCCCCCGAGGTGCCGGTGCTGCTCATCGACGAGATCGACAAGGCCGACATCGAGTTCCCCAACGACCTCCTCCAGGAGCTCGACCGGATGAGCTTCGACGTTTACGAGACCGGCGAGCGGGTGGTGGCGCGCGAGCGGCCGATCATCCTCATCACCTCTAACAACGAGAAGGAGCTGCCCGACGCCTTCCTCCGGCGCTGCTTCTTCCATTACATCCGCTTCCCCGACCGCGACACGATGGAGGCGATCGTGGCGGTGCATTTCCCCGACATCGAGAAGCGGCTCGTCGCCCGCGCGCTCGACGTGTTCTACGAGGTGCGCGACGCGCCCGGCCTCAAGAAGAAGCCTTCGACGAGCGAGCTGATCGACTGGCTCAAGCTCATCCTCCACGAGGACATGCCGCTCGAGGTGCTGCGAACCACCGACGCGCGCAGCGCCATCCCGCCGCTGCACGGCGCCCTTTTGAAGAACGAGGCCGACGTGATGCTGTTCGAGCGGCTCGCCTTCATGGTGAAGCGGCGCGGCTGAGGCGCGGCCTTGTTCATCTCCTTTCTCGAAGAACTGCGTCGAGCCGGCATCCCCGCCTCGCCGAAGGAGCATTTGACGCTGCTCGAAGCGCTCGACGCCGACGTCATCGAGCGCGTTCCCGAGCAGTTCTACTATCTCGCCCGCGCGATCTACGTGAAGGACGAGGGCCTGATCGACCGCTTCGACCAGGTTTTCACACGCGTCTTCCGCGGCGCCCTCGCCCCGGCGGCGCCGGAGGGGGCGGCCCCGCTCGACCGGGCGCTGCCGGCGGAATGGCTCAAGGCGGTGGCACGGAAGTACCTGACGCCCGACGAGATGGCCAAGGTCGAGGCGCTCGGCTCGCTCGACGCCCTCATGGACACGTTGAAGCGGCGCCTCGCCGAGCAGGAAGGCCGCCACCAGGGCGGCAGCACGTGGATCGGCACCGGCGGCACCTCGCCCTTCGGCAACGGCGGCTACAACCCGGAGGGCGTGCGCATCGGCGGCGTCTCGACGCACCGGCGCGCGGTCAAGGTGTGGGAACGCCGCGAGTTCAAGAACCTCGACGCCACCCGCGAACTCGGCACCCGGACTATCAAGGCGGCGCTGCGCCGCCTGCGCCGCTTTGCGCGCGAGGGCGCGGCCGATGAACTCGACCTCGACGCCACCGTGGCAGGCACGGCGCGCCGCGGCTACCTCGACGTGGCGATGCGGCCGGAGCGACGCAATGCGGTCAAGCTCCTGATGTTCCTCGACGTCGGCGGCTCCATGGACGACCACGTCCGGCTCTGCGAGGAACTGTTCTCGGCGGTGACGGCGGAATTCAAGCGGCTTGAATTCTTCTATTTCCACAACTGCGTCTACGAGGGCGTGTGGAAGGACAACAGGCGCCGCCACGCCGAGCGCATCCCGACCTGGGACGTGCTCCACAGCTTCAACCGCGACCACCGGCTGCTGATCGTCGGCGACGCCAGCATGAGTCCCTACGAGCTGATCCATCCCGGCGGCTCGGTCGAGCACATGAACGCGGAGGCCGGTACGGTCTGGCTGAAGCGCCTTACCGAGGCCTATCCGGCGGCCGCTTGGCTCAACCCGCTGCCGGCCGAGCACTGGCGCTACGCGCAATCGACCGCGATGATCCGCGAACTGATGGCGGGGCGCATGTACCCCGTGACCCTCGATGGCCTCGACCGGGCCGCCCGCGCGCTCAGCCGAACGGCGTAAACCGTGCCCAACCGTTCACCGCGATGCGGTCCAGCGCGGCGAACTCCGCGCCGGTGAGGACGATGCGGGGTCGTCGCGGGGCACCAGCTGCCCGGTCCCGGCCGCGTCAGCCTGCCCTTGGTGGCGTCGTCATCCCGCGTTATGGGTGCAGCACCTCGCGGAGCAGCGTTTCCGGCACGCCCGGCCCGCATCTGTCCGCGATGTCGATGAAGTCGGCGCCGAGGTTGCCGAGCCGTTCCAGGGTGCGCACCGCTTCCGCGCGATCGACCGGCTCGCCCCACACGCCGGGGCCGGTGACGCGCATGGCGCCGAAGCCGAGCTTGTTGACGGTGGTGATGCCGCCGAAGCGGAAGCTGCCCGCCGCACGAGCGGTGTTCGCGCCGGTCGCCGCGGTGCCGCTCACATCATCGGTGCGCGCCGCGCCGGCAAGCCCACTCACCACGACGCCTTGACGACGGTCGTTCGCCCAATCGGCCCGCCTCCGCCGTCAGGGAGAAACGCGAGCCGCCCCGCATCGACGATCTGTGCGGTTTCGCAGCCTGAACCACACGTGGCGTTCGCCGTTGAGCCGCCATGTCAGATCCACAGCACGACCAGAACGAATCGCATGCCCACCTCAGCCCGAAGATCATCGACGCGCGCCGCCGCGAGATGGCCGTCGAGCACCTCGTTTTTGGAACGATCCGCTTCGTCGCCCATCGTCACCCGGAACTCCTCGACGAGCTTGACGGCAGCCTCGACCATCTTTGGGATCCCGACGAGGGCGAGGCGCGCAACGACGAGGCCGTCCGCAACATCGCGCGACGCATGCTGAAAAGCCTGCGGGCGGAACGCTAGGCCGCGGCGCCGGGCCAGGACGCGCTTGCGGAACGCCGGGAGACGGCCGCGGCAGCCGCGAGCCTCCCCTGATCGGGCCTGCACCCCGTTATGAAACGCGGGTCAGCGATCGCCGCGGTCCAGCCAGGCAACGATCTCCCGGACCACGTCGCCGTAAAACGTCTTGTAAAGTCCGTCCGTGACGTAGCCGAGGTGCGGCGTGGCGAGCACCTTCACCTCCGTGCGGAACGGATGATCCGGCGGCAAAGGCTCCGTGTTGAAGACGTCGACGGCGAAACCCGCCAAGCGTCGCTCGTGCAGGGCGTCAAGCACGGCGCCTTCGTTCACGATTGGACCGCGCGAAGTGTTGACCAGCCACGCCGTCGGCTTCATCAGCGCGAGCGCGCCGGCATCGACCAGACCGCGTGTGCGCCGGCTCAGGACCGTATGGATGCTGAGGATGTCAGCGCGGGCGAACAGCTCCTCCTTCGGCACCGCCACGGTGCCGGTCGCCGCCGCCCGTTCCGGCGTGAGGTTCTGGCTCCAGGCGATGGTGTCCATGCCGAAGGCTCGGCCGATCCGTGCCACCTCGCCGCCGACCCTGCCGAGCCCGAGCAGGCCGAGCGTACGCCCGCCGAGGTCGCGCCCGACGGTCCGTTGCCAGCCGCCCGACCGCACGGAGGTGGCTTCCCCCACGAGGCCGCGCTGACTCGCGAGGATGAGCGCCCAGGTCATCTCGATGGTCGGCGCCGAGCGGTAGCCGGTGTGGACCACCTCGATACCCCGCTCCCCGGCGGCGGCAACGTCGATCGCGGCGTTGGTCAGACCGGTCGAGGCGATCAGCTTGAGGTTCGGCAGGCGATCGAGGAGGCTGCGCGGCAGCGGCGTCCGTTCACGCATGACGCAAAGGACGTCGAAGGGTGCGAGGCGCGCCACCAGCGCCTCCTCTCCGGCAAGATGGTCGGAGAACACGATGATTTCCGCACGCCCTCGCAGCGGCGACCAGTCGGCCATGGTCAGGGCGACGGCTTGGTAGTCGTCGAGGACGGCGATGCGCATCGACTGTGGTTTCCCGAGGCGCGAGGCAGCGCCTTACCGACCGCAGGTTAGATGGGCCGCGCACCGCGGCGAGCAAGGCGCGGACGGGCAAGCAAGGAGGTGGCAACCGACCCGCCAGCCTCCGCGCCGACGGGTTCAGCGCCGGGAAGCATCGCTCGCATCAGGCTGCACGCGGCCGTCGAGGATGTCGCCGACCGCCCGCTCGAACCAGGCCCTCTTGGCGGCATCGTGCTGGTCGATGGTCGAATGCTGGGAAACGGCGGAGCGCGCGTTTTCGGCACCCCGTGCCTCGATCGAGGCACCGAAAAGCACGGCTGCTGCGAGGAATGGCAAGATTTTTACCATCGTGGCTGCTCCCTTTCGCGACTTGCACCTCGGACGCCGAAGGACAGGACGCATGGCGGGCTTCCGTTCACGCGGCAGGTCGACGGCTTGCACCGGGCCGGTCGGGATGATTTAGAACACCCTGTGGTTTTATAAATGGGCGTCGGCGCGGCGCTGTCAATGGCGATTTGGAAGGAGCGGCCGGTGGCGGCATCGATGCGGGCGGGGGAGGATGGGGAAAAGCGCCCACGCGGGCGCCCGCAGGCGCGCCCGGATGCCGAAACGCGGCACCTGATCGCAGAGGCGGCCCTGCGGGAGTTCCTGACGCGGGGCTATTCGGCCGCCGGCATGGACGATGTCGCCAAGGGTGCGGGCGTGTCGAAGCGGACCCTGTACCGGCTGGTCCCCACCAAGGCGGACCTTTTCAGGACGGTGGTGGCCGACCGCATGGACCAGTTCCTCCTCGCCGCCGACGCGGACGCGCTCGGGGCAAGCGACCTCCCGACCGCCCTTGAGCGCATCATGACCGAGGTCGGCCTGCTCGCGATGTCGCGGGAAACGGCGGCGATCCAGAAACTCGTCATCGCCGAAAGCGAACGCTTCCCCGACCTTGCGGCGAGCTTCCACACGGACGCCGTCATGCCGATACACGGGCTGCTATCCGGCTTTCTCCGCACGCAGTGCGACCGCGGCCTTCTCGACCTCCAGGATCCCGGCTCGGCGGCCGGCATGCTGCGCGGGATGATGGTCGAACCGCTGCGCTCCGTCATGATGGGCTGGGCGCCGCCGCCGAGTTCCGCGGAGGTCGCCGCGCGCGCGCGCGCCTGCGTCGCCCTGTTCCTGAACGGCTGCCTCGGCGCGTCCGTCCGCTCCCCCTGAGGCCGAGCGCCACCGGCGGCCGGCGTCGCGCGGCTTCGCAGACACGCTGGGCAGGCACGCTCGGCAGGCACGCTTGGCAGAGACCGGCCGAGGGCTTATCGAAGGCGCGTCCCAGGGAGGTGCACGATGATCGGCCGGCTTGTTTTCGCCTTGGCTTTGTTGGCGCCGTCCGCAGGTGCCGTCGCCCAGGGATCGTCCGCTGCGCCGTCGTCCAGTGCGGGGAAGGTTGCCCCGGTCGCGGTCGAGGAACCGCGCGACATCGTCGCCCAACTCTACAAGGCCGCCGCCATCGACGCGAGAAAGGCGCAGCCGACGAGCCCCTTCTTCGACCGCAAGGCGCGCGAAAAGTATTTCTCGAAAGGCTTCGACCTCCTGGTGACCGAGGCCGAGACGAAGGCCGCGCATGACGGCAGCGCCGCACTCGACTTCGATCCCGTGTCCGCCTCCCAGGACGCGGAAATCCAGAAGGTCACGCTGAAGACGGACGTGCTTGAGCTCGGCAAGGCGGTGGTGTCGGCGAGCTTCCTCAACCACGAGCAGCCGACCGTCGTGACCTATGATTTCGTGCGCGACGAGGGCGAGTGGAAGATCAACGACATCAAGGGCACGACGGAAAAGGAGGCTTGGTCCGTGCGCAGAATCCTGCGCACCGCGGGCAGGGAGCCGAGCACCCTGCCCGGCATGCCGGGCGCCAGCGCGCCGCCCGACGCCCCGCTGCCGCCGAAGAAGGATCCGGCGGCCCGCTAGCACCGCGGGCGTTGACCGAGTCCGGCCGGTCCCGCCGCGGCCGGCGTTCTTCCTCGTGCGCGGGGGCGTCGGACCCTGCCCGACCCGGTCGCGGGGGTATGGGCGGGGTGTGGCGGCGAAACCGCTGTGGTGCCCCATGATCGCCGCCGCCCGTCGCGCGCCTTGCCTTGGCCCGAGGCGCCAGCCTAAGAGCTGAGGTTCGCGGCGCGGGACCATGCTGATGCGCGAACGGTTGATCCGCACGGTTCTCGGTCGGCCTGGGCGAACGCGGCTCAAGCGCGCCCGGCGCGTGGCGTGCGGCGGCGTTCGCGCGTGAGCGACGATGCGATCGACGAGGCACGCACGGATCAGCGGGCGCGGGCGAAGGCGGAGGAAAAGAAGCGCCTCGCCGCGGCGCTGCGGGCCAATCTGAAGCGCCGCAAGGCGGCGGAGGCGTCCGGCGGCGCGTTTGACGGCAAGTCGGCGAGGGTGTCGACCGACAAGGAGTGAGGGGCGGCATGGATCGCATTCGCATCGTCGGCGGGCACGCGCTCAACGGAACCATCCCGATCTCGGGCGCGAAGAACGCCGCGCTGCCGCTGATGATCGCCTCGCTGCTCACCCGCGAAACGCTGACGCTGCAGAACGTGCCCAACCTCGCGGACGTGCGCATGCTGGTGCGCATCCTCGGCCACCACGGCGTCGATTATTCGCAGGACGGGCGCCGCACCGGCGAGACGGCCAACGCCGCGCGCGCGATCCACCTGTGCGCCCGCGACATCGTCGACACCACCGCGCCCTACGACCTGGTGTCGCGCATGCGGGCGAGCTTCTGGGTCATCGCGCCGCTTCTCGCCCGCATGGGCGAGGCGCGGGTGTCGCTGCCCGGCGGCTGCGCCATCGGCACCCGGCCGGTCGACCTGCTGCTGATGGCGCTGGAGCGGCTCGGCGCCACCATCGTCATCGAGGCCGGCTACGCCCACGCCAGGGCGCCGCGCGGCCTCGTCGGCGCCGCCATCGACTTCCCCAAGGTGACGGTGGGCGGCACCCACACGGCGATGATGGCCGCCGTGCTCGCCCACGGGCACACCCGCCTCACCAACGCCGCGCAGGAGCCGGAGGTGGTCGACCTCGCCACCTGCCTCATCAAGATGGGCGCGCGGATCAAGGGCGCGGGCACGGCGACGATCGACATCGAGGGGGTCGCCGCGTTGCACGGCGCCTACCACGCCGTGGTGCCCGACCGCATCGAGACCGGCACCTACGCGATGGCGGTGGCGATGGCCGGCGGCGACGTGTTGCTGGAAGGCGCGCGCCCCGACGATCTGCAGGCGGCGCTCGACGTGCTGACGCAGGTCGGCGCCACGGTGAGGGCGACCAACGAGGGCATCCGCGTCAAGCGCAACGGGGCGGGGCTGTCGCCGGTGGACGTGTCCACCGCGCCGTTCCCCGGCTTCCCCACCGATCTCCAGGCGCAGTTCATGGCGCTGATGACCATGGCCAGGGGGTCCTCGCGCATCACCGAGACCATCTTCGAGAACCGCTTCATGCACGTGCAGGAGCTGGCGCGCCTCGGTGCCCGCATCCGGCTCGACGGCGACGTCGCCACGGTGGACGGGGTCGGCGCGCTGCAGGGCGCCCCCGTGATGGCGACGGACCTGCGCGCTTCCGTGTCGCTGGTGATCGCGGCGCTCGCCGCGCAGGGTGAGACCACGGTGAACCGCGTGTACCACCTCGACCGCGGCTTCGAGCACCTGGAAAACAAGCTCAACGGCTGCGGCGCGGTGGTGGAGCGTTTGTCCAACCCCGGTTGAGGGCGAGGCTGTGGCATGGCAGCGGGCGGGCGAACGCCGGCCGGCCGGGCGCGTTGCACGGGTCGACCAGCTTCAACGCAACCCATCACGGCGGCCCATGACCACGAACACCGGTTCAACGCTCGACACGTCCCTTGCCGACGCCGCGAAGCCCGGCCCCGCCCCGCTGCGCCTCGCGGCGATGGACACCGACGATCTCGCCATCCTCTCGGCCAACCTCCAGGACACGGAGGTGACCGTGGCCGACATGGCCTACCTGCCGGCGCAACGCCGCTTCGCCCTCGCCGGCAAGCGCTTCGATTGGATCAAGGCGGCGTCCGGCACATGCCAGCGCTGCGCCACCGGGCTGCACTTCGATTGCGTGCTGGGCGTGGCGCGCACCGGCTTCGTGCAGGACGAGGCCGGGCGCGTCCTCAACCTGCTTGCCCTCAACTTCGACACGACGGAGGCGCCGGCCGGCACGGTGTCCTTGACCTTCTCCGGCGGCGCGGCGGTCCGCCTGACCGTGGAGTGCCTGGAGGCGCAAATGCGCGACCTCGGTGAATGCTGGCCCTGCGACTGCCAGCCGGTGCATGATTGAGCGCCGCGATCTTCCCGCGCGGCCGCGGCCGGCTCAGCCACCGGCGAACACAGCCCATCCTAAGCTTGCCCATCCTTAAGCCTGCCCATCCTTAAGCCTGCACATGTTCGAAAGCCGCTTCCAGTCCTTTGACGAGCCGAGCGACCGGGCGGAAAGCGCCGAGCGCATCGCCGCCCTGCGCGCCGTGCTCGCGCGCGAAAAGCTCGACGGCTTCGTGGTGCCGCGCGCCGACCGGCACCAGGGCGAATACGTGCCGCCCTGCGAGGAGCGCCTCGCCTGGCTGACCGGCTTTTCCGGCTCGGCCGGGCTCGCCGTGGTGCTCGCCGACGCAGCGGCGATCTTCGTCGACGGGCGCTACACGCTGGCGGTGCGCGATCAGGTCGACACGGCCGTGGTCACCCCCGTCGCCATCGCGGAGGAATCGCCGGAGCGCTGGATCACCCGGCACCTCGGGGCGGGCGCGCGGCTCGGCTACGATCCCTGGCTGGCGACGCCGGACGGCGTCAAGCGCTTCACCAGGGCGGCCGAGGCGGCCGGCGGCACCCTGGTCGCGGTCACGGCCAACCCGGTCGACGCGGTGTGGGGCGCGGCGCGTCCGGCCCCGCCGCGTGGCGCCATCACCCTGCGCGGCCCGAAGCTCGCCGGGGAACCGGCCGCCGGCAAGATCGAGCGCGTGGTCGCCACGTTCGGCAAGGCGGACGCGCTGCTCGTTTCCGATCCGCACTGCGTGGCGTGGCTGTTCAACCTGCGCGGCGCCGACGTCAGCCACACGCCGCTGCCGCTCGGCTTCGCCCTGGTGCCCGCCGAAGGCCGCCCGACCCTGTTCGTCGCGCCGGGCAAGCTGAAAGGGCGCGACGGCGCCGCCATGGCCAAGCTCGCGACGGTTGCGGCGCCCGACGCGCTCGAAGCGGCGCTGGCCGACCTCGGCCGCGCCGGCCGCACGGTGTTGTTCGACGCCGCGACCGCGCCGGCCCGGCTCGCGCAGGTGCTGGAGGAGGCCGGCGGCACGGCGCGAACCGGCGCCGACCCGGTGGCGCTGATGAAGGCGCGCAAGAACGCCGCCGAACTCGGCGGCAGCCGCGCCGCCCACGCACGGGACGGGGCGGCGGTGACCCGCTTCCTCCACTGGTTCGCGACGGCGGCGAAGCCCGGCCGCGTCAGCGAGATCGAGGCGGCGGCGGCGCTCGAACACTTCCGCCACGAGACGGGGCTGCTGCGCGACCTGTCCTTCCCCACCATCTCCGCCGCCGGCCCGAACTCCGCCATCCCGCACTACCGCGTGACCACCGCTTCCAACCGCATGCTGGAGCGCGGCATCTTCCTCGTCGACTCCGGCGCGCAGTACCTCGACGGCACCACGGACATCACGCGCACCCTCGCCGTTGGGCGCCCAAGCGCGGAACAGCGCGACCGCTTCACCCGCGTGCTCAAGGGCCACGTCGCGCTCTCGCGCGCGGTGTTCCCCGCGGGCACGTCGGGCGCGCAGATCGATGCCCTCGCCCGCCAGCCGCTGTGGCAGGCCGGGCTGGACTTCGACCATGGCACGGGGCACGGCGTCGGCGTCTACCTCAGCGTCCACGAGGGGCCGCAGCGCATCTCCAAGGTGGGGCACGTGGCGCTGGAGCCGGGCATGATCCTGTCCAACGAGCCGGGGTACTACAAGGCGGGTGCCTACGGCATCCGCATCGAGAACCTGCTGGTGGTGGAGCCGCGCGCGATCACCGGGGCCGAGCGCACCATGCTGGGCTTCGAAACGATCACGCTGGCGCCCTACGACCGCGCGCTGATCGATGCGAGGCTGCTCGACGCGGGGGAGCGCGCCTGGGTCGACGCCTACCACGCGCGGGTACGTCGCGAGATCGGGCCGCTGGTGCCGCCCGCCGTGCGAGGCTGGCTCGCCGAAGCGACGCGGCGGCTGTGATCAGTCGGCCAATCTTTCAGTCGGCGGAGGGCAGGCGGCGGATGGTGAACTCGATCTGGCCATCCGAGAGCTCGCGCCAGAACTCGATCTCGGTCATGTAGGCGGCCTTGGGGAAGGCGTCGAACCATTCATGGGCCTTGGCGCGGGCCTCGTGACGGGGCAGCGTGAAAGTTTCACGCCGCCACGTGCCCTCGGCACCGTCCCCGGCGCGGTTCTTGGCCCCGAGGCGCTGCGCCAGTTCGGACGGCGTCTTGGGACCGGTCGAGGCAGGTGAGTCACGCCTTTCGCCCATCGCTCAACTCCTCGGCCGCCGCGACGGCGACCGGTACGCGCGGCCGCGTGCGGGCGGCAGCGGAAAACGATAGCCGGGCCGGGGGGCGTCGGCAAACGCTGCCCCGCGATATCGTGAACGCGGCGGCAAGGGGCTAGGCTGCGGCGCCGCCCGTGCCGCGCACGTCGAGATCGCGCAGATGGCGCACGCGCAGCGGCACCGTCGGGTGGGAATGGTGGACCAGGGCGTAGAGCGGATCGGGCGTCAGCGTCGAGGCGTTGTCCCGCGCCAGGCTGGTCAAGGCCGAAACCATGGGGGCGACGCCGACGGTGCGCCCGGCATAGGCGTCGGCCTGGTACTCGTTGCGCCGCGACACCCAATTGCCGAGCGGGGCGCTGAGCGGCCCGACAAGGGAGCCGAGCAGCAGGCACACGTAGAGCGCCAGCGCCTCGTTGTGCGCATCGATGCCGAAGGCGGGCAGCAGCCAGGGCTGCTTGCTGAGCCAGCCGAAGGCGGCCAGCGCGACGAAGGATAGGGCGGCACCGCGCACGAGGCCGAACAGGACGTGACGGTGGAGGAAGTGACCGAGCTCGTGCGCCACCACCGCCTCGACCTCGTCGGGGGCGCAGCGTTGCAGCAGCGTGTCGAACATCACGATGCGCTTGGTGCGCCCGAAGCCGATGAAGAAGGCGTTGCCGTGCGACGTGCGCCGCGACGCGTCCATGGTGTAGAGCCCCGAGGAGGTGTAGCCGGCACGCGCCAGCAGTGCCTCGATGCGCCCGCGCAGCGCCGGATCGACGAGGGGCGCGAAGGTGTTGAAGCGCGGAGCGATGACGCGCATGAACACGGTCGGCGCCGCCGCCATGATGGCGAGCAGGCCGAACCACGCCCATAGCCACCACAGGCCGGTGAGCCGCTGCATCAGCCATAGCAGGGCGGCGAGCAGCGGCACGGTGATGGCGAGCGAGATGGCCCAGCCCTTCAATCGGTCGGCGACGAAGGTGCCGAGCGTCGTCTTGTTGAAGCCGAAGCGGGTTTCGAGCGCGAAGGTGCGGTACAGCGCAAAAGGCAGGCCCACCAGCGTGCCGACCACCCCTGTGGCGACGAGGAAGGCGACGCCGCGCGCCAGCGGGTTCGCGATAGCACCGGCGACGAGACCGTAGACGAGCGCGATGCCCCCGCAGGCCCAGGCGACCGCGACCAGCGCGTCGACGGCCGTTTCGACCCGCGCCACACGCTCGCGCGCCAGCGTGTAATCCGCGGCGCGGCGGTGCTCGTCGGCAGTGACGGTGCCGGCGAAGGCGGCCGGCACGACGGCGCGGTGGTGGGCGACGTGGGCGCTTTGGCGCAGCGACAGCCAGACGGAAACGGCCGTCCAGCCGAGCGTGCCGATCACGAAAGCCGCGGCGAGCGATGCCATGGGTCGTCCTGCCTGCATCCCCACGACGAGGAGGACGCCGCATTCAAGGTAGGCGCCGGCGCGCGCGATGGCGATGGTGCGCGACGATTTTTCGAGGCCTGCGCCCGGCGACGCGGCCCGCGCGCCGGGACATGCCTGCGACGGGGCGCCTAGGCGGCGAGCTTGGTCTCGACGGCGGTCGCGGCCTGCACGAGGTCCCGGATCTTCTTGGCTTCCGCATAGGCCCACTGCGCGCGGGCGAGGAGGCCCTTGCTGCGCATGACGTTGCCGTAGGCTTCGATCGAAGCCGCGTTCGCGAGGCTGGCGTCAAGTCCAATCATAGCCGAACTCCCATTGGCACTGGCAACGCCAAGACGCTATCGGCCGGTTTCACCTGCGGCAAGACTATGCATGGGGAAGCCTAACCTTCGATGGCGGTGGTGGCATAATAGACGCAGCGACCACAATGCCTGGGGCGTCCACGGACTACTTCGAACCACGGCGGGACACTATCCGAAACGACGGCCTAATCGCTCAAACAGATTTGGTCGAGGATACGGGCGAGGTCGGCCCGCCGCCCTCGGCCGGTGCGGGCGAAGCGCTCGCCGGCGTGGATCGGCACGGGGCCGTAGGAGCCAAGGACCTCGCCGGTAACGAAGCTCGACCAGCTGCCGTCGCGGTTGTGGAGGAACTTGGAGCAGCTGACGACGTCGGCGCGGGCCGTGGCGAGCGGCAGCATCAGCACCGGCGCCGCGACCACCCACGCGATCCTTATGGCGGCGCCCGTCCCGCCCGCTCGAACGGCTATGGCGGCGGGACTAGATCGTCGGCCGGCGCGCTCGACGCGCCCACACAAGGCAAGCCCATGCTGCACCATTATCCCTCCTCTTTCCCCGTAGCGGCCACCAACCACACCTTCGTCGTCGGGCAGGACGGCGAGGGGCACTGGCTCGCCGTTGAAACCCATGGCCTCGGCGGCGGCCTGTTCGCCAGCAAGGCGGCGGCGATGCACTACGCCCTGTTCGAGGCGGAAGGCCGGGCGAACGCGGTCGTGCTCGCCATCGAGCCCCTCAGCCTCGCCTTCGCCGCCCCGTCCGGCTACGCCGCGCCCGACGCGCCGGCCTCCACCAGCCCGCGCTTGCGCAGCAGCGCGTCAGGCGACGGGTCGCGGCCACGGAAGGCACGGTAGGCCGCCTCCGCGTCGCGGGTGTTGCCGGCGGCGTAGACGTAGTCGCGCAATCGCTTGGCGGTGGCGGGATCGAAGATGTCGCCGGCCTCGGTGAAGGCGCCGAAGCCGTCGGCATCGAGCACCTCTGACCAAAGATAGGAGTAGTACGCCGACGAATAGCCGTCGCCGGAGAAGATGTGGGCGAAATGCGGCGTCCTGTGCCGCATGACGATGCCGCGCGGCATGCCGAGCTTGGCCAGCGTCGCCGCCTCGAAGGCGACGACGTCGACCGGGGCCTCCGTCGCGCCGGCATGGAGGTCGAGGTCGACCAGCGCCGAGGCGGTGTACTCGACGGAAGCGAAGCCCTGGTTGAAGTTGCGTGCGGCGAGCAGGCGCTCCAGCAGCGCGTCCGGCATCGGCGCGCCCGTGTCCTTGTGCAGGGCGAAGCGGCGCAGCAGCTCCGGCTGCTCCAGCCAGTGCTCGTAGAGCTGGGAGGGGAACTCCACGAAGTCGCGGGTGACGCCGGTGCCCGACAGCAGGGGGTAGGTCACGTCGGACAGCATGCCGTGGAGGGCGTGGCCGAACTCGTGGAACAGGGTGCGGGCGTCGTCGAAGGACAGCAGGCTCGCCGCGCCGGCCGGCGCTTTTGCGAAGTTCATCACGTTGACGATGATGGGGGTGACCGCGCCGTCGAGCTTGTGCTGGTCGCGGAACGACGACATCCAGGCGCCCGAGCGCTTGGAGGCTCGGGCGAAGTAGTCGCCGATGAACAGCGCCACGGGGGCACCGGCGGCATCCCTCACCTCCCACGCGCGGGCGTCGGGATGGTAGAGCGGCACGTCGGCGCGCGACACGAAGCTCAGGCCGAACAGCCGGCCCGCCACGTGGAAGGCCGCCTCGATCATCCGGTCGAGCCCGAAATACGGCTTGATCGCCCCCTCGTCGAGGTCGAACGCGGCGACCCGCCGCTTTTCCTGGAGGTAGCGCCAATCCCAGGGTTCCACCGCGAAGGGCGCGACGGGCTGGGTGCCGCCCTCGCTGGCGGCCAGCGCCTGCAGCTCGCGCTCCTCGCGGGTGGCGCGGGCCACCGCCGGCTCCCACACGGCGGTGAGGAGCCTGCGCGCCGCCGCCGGCGTCTTCGCCATGGTGTCGGCGAGGCGGAAGGCGGCGAAGCTGTCGTAGCCGAGCAGCCGCGCCCGCTCGGCGCGCAGCGCCACCATCTCGGCGGCGACCGCGCGGTTGTCGGTGTCGCCGCCGTTCTCGCCGCGCTTCGCCCAGGCGGCGAAGGCGCGCTCGCGCAGGTCGCGGCGGGCGGAGAAGGTCAGGAACGGCTCGACGGAGGAGCGCGACAGGGTGATGACGTGCTTACCCGGATGGCCGCGCTCGGCCGCCGCGCCGGCCGCGGCGTCGACCAGCGCCTGCGGCAGGCCGGCAAGGTCGCCGGGGCTTTCCAGCACCAGCTCGTAGTTCTTCTCGTCGGCGAGGAGGTTCTGCCCGAAGCGGGTGCCGAGCGTCGCCAGCCGCTCGGAGATCGCGGCGAGCCGTGCCTTGGCGTCGTCGGGCAGGCCGGCGCCGGCGCGCGTGAAGATGGTGTGGTAGCGCTGGAGCACCCGCGCCTGTTCCGGCGAAAGGCCGAGCGCGTCGCGTTCCGCCCACAGCGCGGCGATACGCGCGAAGAGCTTGCCGTCGAGGTAGATCGCGGAGGAATGGCGCGACAGCACCGGCGCCATGCTGCGCTCGATCGCCTGGAGCGCGTCGTTCGTGTCGGCGGAGGCGAGGTTGAAGAACACGCCGGCGACGCGCTCCAGCTGCCGCCCCGCCCGCTCGAAGGCGTCAACCGTGTCGGCGAAACTCGGCGCTTCGCTGCCTCCCGCGATGGCCGCGACCTCGGCGACATGGGCGGCGAGCGCCGCCTCGAAGGCCGGCGGGAACTGCTCCGGGCGGATCGCGGCGAAGGGCGGCGCGGCGAACGGGCCTGTCCAGTCCGCGAGCAGGGGGTTGGCGGTCGGTGGCGTGCCGGTTGCTGTCATCCCCGCACCATAGCCGCACCGAGGGCCGTGGACTAGATAAGGCCGCGCCAACAGGAGGACGCGATGCAGAACGCCCCGACGAAACAGGCCCCGAGCCTTTACCGGTTGAAGGTCGGCGACGCCCTGGTGACGGTTCTCGGCGACGGCACCGTCCAGCCCGGCAGCTGGGACGTCCTCAAGGGCATCGACGCGGCCGAGGCCGAGCGCATCGAGACCGGACAATTCCGGCTGAGTCCTCCGGTGTTTTCGTTGAGCTGCTTCCTCATCAACACCGACGGCAAGGTGATCATGGTCGACACGGGCGGCGGCCGAAACGTCCCCACCGCCGGCCTGCTGCCGGGTGCGCTCAACGCCGCCGGCGTGTCGCCGGACGCGGTCGATCTCGTGCTCCTGACGCACCTCCACCCAGACCACGTCGGCGGGCTGGTGACCGAGGATGGCCGGGCGGTGTTCCCCAACGCCGCCGTCGCCCTCCACGAAGCGGAAGCCGAATTCTGGCTCGACACCGCCGATCCGCCGGAAGCCATGAAGACCTATTTCGACGCGGCGCGGACGGCCCTCGCGCCCTACCGGGAACGCACGTCGCGCTTCGCGAAGGGCACGGTGGCGCCAGGCATCGAGGCGGAGCCCCTGCCCGGCCACACCCCCGGCCACACCGGCTTCCACCTGACGTCGGGCAAGGAGCGGCTCTTCATCTGGGCCGACGTCGTGCACGCGCCCGCGATCCAATCGCGCCATCCCGAGGTGTACCTCGGCTTCGATGCCGACCCGGAGCAGGCCAAGGCGCAACGCGCCCGCGTCTTCGACATGGTCGCGGCGGACCGCCTGCTCGTCGCCGGCCACCACCTCGACTTCCCGACCTTCAGCCACCTGGAGCGCAGGAGCGGCGGCGGCTACGCCTTCGTCCCGATCGTGTGGCGGGCGGAGCTTTGACGCCCAGCGCGCGACGTTCAGTACACCGAGCGCTTGATGGTGTCCTCGGCCTGCCCGATCGCCTCGGGCGTGCCAACGTGGAGCCACTGCCCGTCGAGGCGGTGGCCGTGGAGGCGGCCCTTCTTCGCCGCGGCGAAGAAGTAGGGCGCGAGGCGGAAGGCGCCGCCGGGCGCGTCGGCGAAGAGCGACGGCTTGATGATGCCGACGCCGGCGTAAACGAAGGGCGCCACGCCGCGCTCCTCGCGCCGCACCAGCCGGCCGTCTGGCTCGAGGGTGAAGTCGCCCGGCCAGTCGACGCCGATGCTGGTGGTGGTGGCGGCGACGAGCAGCAGCACGTCCATCTCGGCCGGGTTCCAGCGCGCGGCGAGCGCGCGGAGGTTCGAGCGCGGCCCTTCGATCCAGAAGGCGTCGGTATTGCACAGGAAGAACGGCGCATCGCCGAGCAGCGGCAGCACCTTGCGGATGCCGCCGCCCTGGTCGAGCAGGGCGGCGCGCTCGTCGGACACGGTGATGCGGGGCTGGCTGCGCGCGGCGAGATGCGCCTCGATCTGGTCGGCGCGGTAATGCACGTTGACCACGGCGCGCGCGACCTCCGCCTCGGCGAAGCGGTCGAGCATGTGGTCGATCAGCGCCTTGCCGCCGACGCGGATGAGCGGCTTCGGCAGCGTGTCGGTGACCGGGCGCATGCGGGTGCCGAGCCCGGCGGCGAACACCATGGCGGTCTGCGGCATGGCCGCGGCGGGATGGATCGCCGGAACCTGCCTCACGGGGGTCCGGCTCACGGGGGCGGGGCGCGGCACCGCGCTCAGGACGGGACGGCCAGGATGCTCGGCACGTTTTGCTCGACCCACGACTTGATCCCCGCCAGTGCCGGATGCGCCAGGTTCTTGCGCAGGTACGCTTGTAGCCGCGGGAGGTGAACGAGGTATTGCGGCTTGCGGTCCCGCTTGTCGAGACGGGCGAAGATGCCGAGGATCTTGGTCGCGCGCTGCGCGCCGAGGATGGCGTAGGCCTTGGCGAAGGCGGCCATGTCGAACTGCGGGTCCTGCCGGCGCCGCAGCAGGGCGTAGTGGCCGAGCAGCCTGAGTTCGACGTCGCCCGGCACGGTGACGCGGGCGTCCTGGAGCAGCGAGGCGACGTCGTAGGCCGGGTGGCCCAGCACCGCGTCCTGGAAGTCGATGACGCCGACGCGCGCCAGCCCCTCGCGCTGCGACAGCCACAGCAGGTTGGGCGAATGGTAGTCGCGCAACGTCAGGGTCGGGGCCACGGCGACGACGTCGGCGAACAGCTCGCGCCACAGGCCGACGAAGCCGGCCTTGGCGCCCGACGAGACCATTACCTTGGCGACGTGCGGCGCGTACCATTCCGCCAGCAGTTCGACCTCGATGCTCAGCGCTTCCATGTCGTAGGGCGGGATGGCGTAGTCGCCGCCGTCGCCGTCGGGCACGCTCGCCGGCGGCGCCTGGGCGTGGAGGCGGGCGAGCACGGCGACCGCCTCGGCGTAGCGCTCGGGGATGATGCCGTCGTCGTGGACCAGCGCTTCCGCGCCGAGGTCCTCGATGATGGCGAGGCCGGTGTCGGCGTTGTGGGCGTAGATTTCGGGCGCGGTGATGCCGAGGCCGCGCAGGGCGCCGTCGATCGCGAGGTAGGGCCGGATGTCCTCGGCGAGGTGGGCGATGGCGCTGTAGGGTTTGCCGAAGCGGATCGGCGGCCCGTCCGGGCGCGGCGGCG
Source organism: uncultured Beijerinckiaceae bacterium (assembly GCA_964243435.1). GTDB lineage: Bacteria > Pseudomonadota > Alphaproteobacteria > Rhizobiales > Beijerinckiaceae > RH-AL1. Next base: position 9,827 of record CAXTFM010000027.1, on the reverse strand, counting down.
AGATCATCAGGATCGCCCGGGTGCCGTCCGGCTTGAGCAGGCGCTCGTAGGCGCGGGTCGAGGCATCGCCCATCATGAAGGTGCGCTCGGCGTCGAGGAAGTCGGCGGTGTCGAGGATGCCGCGCACGGCGCGCGACAGAGTCAGGCGCTGCCCGAAGGCGCCGACCCCGGTGACGGCGCCGAGCCGGTAGTCCGGCGCCTTCTCGGCATCCATGTGGAAGGCGATGTCGAGGCGGTCGCCGGCGAGGCCGCCGCCGGCGCGCTCCGGCCATTCCACGATGACGAGCGCCCCTTCCGCCGCCTCGTCCCAGCCGAGTTCGGCGAGTTCGGAGGGCTCCTTGATGCGGAACAGGTCGGCGTGGACGATGGGGAACCTGGCGCCGTCCTTGATGACGCTGTCGTAGACCTGGAGCAGGGTGAAAGTCGGAGACGGCACTTCGAGGTCGGGATCGCCGGTCAGCGCGCGGATCAGCGCGCGCGCGAAGGTGGTCTTGCCCGAGCCGAGTTCGCCCGACAGGGTCACGAGGTCGCCCGGCTGGAGCAGCGAGGCGATGTCGGCGGCGAGCGAGGCGGTAGCGCCCTCGCCCTGGAGATCAACGTGCCAGGCCGCGCTCGGACGGCTCCCCTGAACAGCGTCGACGGTCATCGCTTCGAACTCCGGCGAGCGGGACGGTGCATTCCTTCCGGGACGACCCGCAGGACGGTTACCGTTGAAAGGTTAACGCGCCCGCTCACGCGAGCTTAGCGACCTTCTCATCCTGGGCGGGGAAGATGCAAGTGACGGTGGTGCCCTCGCCGGGCGCCGAGTCGATCAGCACGCGCCCGCCGTGCAGTTCCACGAAGCTCTTGACGATGCTGAGGCCGAGCCCGACGCCGCGGTGGCGCGAGCCCATCACGTTGGAATGGAAGCGGTCGAACACGTGGGCGATCACGTCGTGGGGGATCCCGCGGCCCTGGTCGGACACCTTGAACACGATCTCCTCGCCCCGGCGCAGCGCGGCGAGCGTCACCGTCTGCCCCGGCGCGGAAAAGCCGATGGCGTTGGACAGGAGGTTGAACAGCACTTGGCGCACCCGCTTGGCGTCGGCGCGGAACGAGCCGATGTCGGGCAGCACCACGAGCTGCAGGCGCAGCGAGGACTCGGCCAGGCGGTCCTGGATGCCCTCGCTCGCCGCGCGGATGGTTTCCAGCACGTCGACGCTCTTCAGGTTCAGTTCGAGGGCGCCGGTGTCGATGGTGGCGAGGTCGAGGATGTCGTTGATGATGGCGTGCAGCGCCGCCGACGACTTCATGACGTAGCTGACGTACTCGCCCTGCTTGGCGTTGAGCGGCCCGACGGTGCCGCCCCCCAGCAGCTGGGAGAAGCCGATGATGTTGGTGAGCGGGGAGCGCAGCTCGTAGGAGAAGTGGTGGACGAAGTCGTTGCGCAGCTTCTCCGTCGCCAGCAGCGCATCGTTGCGCTCGGTCAGCGCGCGCTCGACGTTCACGCCGGCCGTGGTGTCGGTGAAGGTGAGCAGCGTCGCCCCGTCGGGGAGCGGCGCCGCGGTGCAGTCGACCACCGTGCCGTCGCGGCACATCAGCCGGCGCTCCAGGCTGGTGCGCCGGTCGTGGAGTCCGGCGACGGCGGTGCGCAGCGCGTTCCATGTCTCGGGATCGGGCGCCCGCCCGGCGCAGAGCGCCGCGACGCGGTCGATGTGCGGCTTGTCGTCGAGTTCGGTCGGGCCGAGGTGCCACAGTGCGGCGAAGGCGGCGTTCGACAGCTTGAGCCGGCCGTCCGTGCCGAACACGGCGACGCCCTCCTTCAAGGCTTCCAGCGTTTCGCGCTGTACCCGCGTTTGCGCGTTGAAGCGCGATTCCAGGTGGAAGTGGGCGCTGACGTCGTCGAACAGGTAGGTGACGCCGTTCTGCGGGTTGGGGTTGATCACGGTGCGCAGCGTCCGCCCGTCGGGGAGGTACCACACCTCCTCGCTCGTCTCGGTGAAGGCGTAGGCCGCGAGGTGCGCCTCCTTCCAGCCGCGGAAGTCGGCCTGCTCGGGCAGCATGCGCCGCGCCCGCAGCCGGTCGAGGATCTCCGACTCGCTCGGCATCTGCTCGAGGAACGCCGCATCGAGCGCGAACAGCTGGCGGTAGGCGGCGTTGTGGAAGGCGAGTTGCTTGCGGCGGTCGAAGGTGGCGACGGCGGTCGACAGCTGGTCGAGCGTTCGCGCGTGGGTGCGGGTCGCCTGCTGGAGGTCGATGCGGGCGGCTTCCAGCTCGGACACGTCAACCGCCATGCCGACCGCGCGGTCCTCGCCCGGCACTTCCACCACGTCGAGGCTGCGGCGCCAGCCGGCGACCATCGCCGCCGCCCGCCCACGGAACACCTGCCCCTGCGCGCGGCTCTGCGCGAGGGCCTCGCGCGCCGGCTGTTCCAGCAGCTCCACGCCCCGCGCCAGCACGTCGGCGCGCTCCTGTCCCTCGACCGCGCGGACATAGGCGGTGTTGACCCAGCTCAGACGGGACTGCCCGTCGCGCGTCCAGGCAGGGCACGGCACGGCGTCGAGGAGCGCGCGCACCGCGGCGAGGTCGGCGGCGCGTTGCGCTTCGCGTTCGCGCAACCGTGTCGCTTCCAGCCGGTCACCCGACACGTCGCGAAGGCGCACCACCGCGTAGCCGGTCACGGCCCGGCCTTCGGCTTCGAGGTGGCGCCCGTCCAGCGCGACCACCGCCACCCGAAAGGCTTCGCCGCTTTGGCGCAGCCGCGCGACGCAGCCCTCCAGCATTCCCGCCCCGTCGGGCGGCAGCCAGCTGCCGAACTGCAGGACCTCGGCGGGATCGGTGCCGACGAGGCCGAGCGTGCCCTCCACGTCGGGTCGGTCGGAGCGCGCGCCCCACACCACGACGATCTGGCGCTCGGCGGCGAGAAAGGTTTCGGCGCGGTCGAGCCTGGCCCGGGTCTGGTTCAGCATGGCGATCAGCGCGGCCTCGCGCTGCCCGGCGCGCCGCCGGCCGGCGAGGTGCAGCAGGGCGAGCACCGTCGCAAACAGCGTCAAGCCGAGGAAGAACGTCGCCAGCACCACGTCGTGGCTGCCGCGCAGGCTGCCGAGCAGCTCGCTCGCGCCGGCGGACGCCGCCGGTACCGCGAGCACCACCGGCACCATCAACGGGAACGCACACGTGTACACGGCACGTCGCTGCCGTTCGCGCATCCGCCCCGCCTTCAGTCCGCCGCCTCGAATCGCGCCAATGTAGCGACGCGCCGGGCGCTTGGACATCGAGCTTGGCCGTTGAAAAAGGATCTGTGGATAGCGTGGGTCGTTATGCGGCGCGGTGTGGCGTTTGCGTCGCGAAACGATGGCGAAGATGCGGCGTCAGGGCGCAGCGCCTTCGGCGAAGTGCGCCAGCACCGTGCGCCCGCCCGGCGGCAGGCGACGCGGTGCCGAGGCGAAGGCCAGCGTGCGGCCGGCGGCGAGCGTCGCGGCGGGCAGGGCCTCGCTCCACGTCACCAGCGCGACGCCGACGTCGTCACGGATCTCGAAAGCGATGCGCGGCAGCGGCACGCGCCGGCCGGCGACGTTGCGGATCTCACCGGCGAGCACGGTGTCGCCCGCCTGCGCCGAGGTAGCCGGCTCGGGCCTGAGCCGGGCGATGGCGAGGCCGCGCAGGTTCACCGGCCAGCCGACGGCGGCGTAGAGTGCGGCGGTCCGCGGCACCGCCCGCACCACCGAGGTGCGGGCGCCGACGAGGACGGCGGCAGCGGCGAGGGCAAGCGCGACGCACAGGGACCGGGCGCGGGGCCTCGGGTCCTTCGCGCGCGTAACGACGGGGGCGACAACCGCCGGCTCGGCGGTGTCGACGGGCCGCGTGCCCTGCTGGAACCAGCGCGCGTCGCAGCGCGAACAGATGACCACGCGGCCGTGCTCGCCGATGGCGGCGGCGCCGAGTGTGTAGGAGTGGGCACAGTCCGGACAGTCGACCAGCATGGGAATGAAAAGTCGCGTTGGGCGTACCGCCACGGTCGCCCTTTATGCTTAATCCAACGTTAAGCGCGTCCTTGCATCGCTGGAGCCGGTTCGGACGCCATGGGGACGCGCGGGTGATCGCCTTCGAGAACGTCGGCCTGCGCTACGGCATGGGTGCGGAAACGCTGCGTGACCTCACCTTCCGCATCGAGCCGCAAAGCTTCCAGTTTCTCACCGGCCCCTCGGGGGCCGGCAAGACCACGCTGTTGAAGCTCATTCTGTTCACGCTGAAGCCGACGCGGGGCCTCATCAACCTGTTCGGCCGCGACGTGTCGACCCTCGACAAGGACGCCATTACCGCGCTCAGGCGGCGCATCGGCGTGGTCTTCCAGGACTTCCGCCTGCTCAACCACCTCACCACCTACGAAAACGTCGCCCTGCCGCTCAGGGTGCAGGGGCGCGAGGAGGCGAGCTACCGCGCCGAGGTGGTCGAGCTGCTCGGCTGGGTGGGCCTCGGCGAGCGTATGCACGCGCTCCCCGCCGTGCTGTCGGGCGGGGAAAAGCAGCGCGCGGCGATCGCCCGCGCGCTGATCGTGCGCCCGGAACTGCTGCTCGCCGACGAGCCGACCGGCAACGTCGACCCCACCCTCGCCCGCCGCCTGCTTCGCCTCTTCGTGGAACTCCACAAATCGGGTACATCGGTGGTGATCGCGACGCACGACCTCGGGCTGATGGACCAGTTCGACGGCGCGCGCCGCCTGGTGCTCGGCGACAGCCGGCTGCACATCTTCGATTGAGGGCGCGCGTGAGGGCAGGCGGTTCTCTTCAGGGTCGGGCGGCGCCATGGCCGTGCTGACGCCCGAACAGGCGGGCGCGAAGCCCGCAGCGGCCGGCGCCGCGGACGCCAAGCCACCGGCCAAGCCGGCGGCCAAGGCTCCCATCAAGGCCAAGACTTCGGCCAAGGCCTCGCCGAGGCCAAGGCTCGCCGCCAAGGTGCCGCGCGAAATCGCCGGACGGCTGCTCAAGCGCGACATGCCGCTCGTCCCCGCCGACCTCATCGCCGGGCGGGCCTTGATCACGGTGATCGCCATCATGACCTTCCTTGCCGCGCTGACCGCCGGCACCGTGGCGGTGATCGCCGATGCGGCGACCGGCTGGACGCAGGACGTGTCGCGCGAGATGACGGTCCAGGTGCGCCCCATCGAAGGCCGCGACCTCGACGCCGACGCCGCGAAGGCCGCCGCCCTGGTGCGCGCCGCGCCGGGCGTCGCGGCGGTCGACCCCTATTCGGGGGCGGAATCGGCGAAGCTGCTGCAACCCTGGCTCGGCAGCGGGCTCGACCTCGGCGCCCTGCCCGTGCCGCGTCTCATCGTGGTTCGCCTTGCCCCCGACCGCGACCCCGACACCGGCGCGCTCGGCCGCGCGCTTGCCGCCGCCGTGCCAGGCGCCAGCCTGGACGACCACGGCATCTGGCTGGCGCGGCTGCGCACGATGGCGCGCGCCACCGTGCTGATGGGGGTCGGCATCTTCGTCCTCGTGCTCACCGCCATGCTGCTGGCCGTGGCCTTCGCGACGCGGGGCGCGATGGCCGGCGCGCGGGAGGTGATCGAGGTGCTGCACTTCGTGGGCGCGGCCGACGGCTTCATTTCCCGGCAGTTTCAGGGACACTTCCTCCGCCTCGGCTCGCGCGGGGGGGCGATCGGCGGCGGCGCTGCCATTTCCTTCTTCCTCGGCGGGCGTTGGGCGCTCGGCCTGTGGCGGACCACCGCCGGCGGCGCGCAGATCGAGGCCATGTTCGGCACCTTCAGCCTGCACGCCTCCGGCTACGTCGCGATCGTCGCCATCGCCGCCGCCATCGCGGTGCTGACCGGCGTCGTGTCGCGCATCATCGTTTACCGGCACCTGCGGCGCCTGATGTGAGATTTGGATGAGCCCTCTACCCTCCCGCTTCGTACTTATCTTTCTTGCCGCCGGCGGCGCGGCGCCGGCCCGCGCCGACTGGGCCTCCTGCCTCGCCTCGCTGCGCGGCGCGGCGGCGGCCAAGGGCGTGTCGGGGCAGACCTTCGACCAGCTCACCGCCGGGATCGAGCCGAACCCCGACATCCTCAAGGCCGAAGCCTACCAGCCGGAGTTCAAGACGGCGGTGTGGGACTACCTCGCCGGCCTCGTCGACGAGGAGCGGGTGCAGGACGGCGAGGCGGCGATGCGGGAGAACGGGCAGGCGCTCGCCGCAGCGCAACACCGCTTCGGCGTGCCGGCCCACGTGGTCACGGCGGTGTGGGGCGTCGAATCGAACTTCGGCCGCACGCTCGGCACCAAGCCGGTGATCCAGTCGCTGGCGACGCTGTCCTGCCTGAACAGCCGGCGGCCGGCCTTCTACCGCGGCGAACTCTTCGCCGCCCTGAAGATCGTGCAGTCCGGCGACATCGACCCGCGCGACTTCAACGGCTCCTGGGCCGGCGCCTTCGGGCAAACGCAGTTCATGCCCTCGACCTTCGCCGGCACGGCGGTGGACGGCGACGGCGACGGCCGCCGCGACCTCGTCCATTCCGCCGCCGACGCCCTCGCCTCCACCGCCAACTTCCTGCGCAAGGCGGGCTGGCAGACCGGCGTCCCCTGGGGCTTCGAGGTGAAGCTGCCGGAGGGATACCGCGGCGCGTCCGGGCGCACCCGCAAGCAGTCCCTGTCGAGCTGGGCGGCGCAGGGCATCACCCGCCTCGACGGCGGCGCGCTCGGCGAAGGGCAGGCTGCCCTGCTCCTCCCGGCGGGGCCGAACGGCCCGGCCTTCCTCACCACGCGGAACTTCGACGCCATCTACGGCTACAACGCTTCGGAAAGCTACGCGCTCGCCATCGCCCTGCTGTCCGACCGCCTCGCCGGCCGGCCCGGCCTGCAAACCCCCTGGCCGGTCGATGATCCCGGCCTGTCGCGCGTCGACCGCCGCGAGCTGCAAACCCGCCTCGCCCAGCGCGGCTACGACCTCCAGGGCAAGATCGACGGCGTCATCGGCGACAAGACGCGCGAGGCCATCGTCGACTTCCAGGGCCGCAGCGGCCTGAAAACGGACGGGCGCGCCAGCGTTTCCGTGCTCGCGGCGCTGCGGCGGTAACGCCGGGCGGCCCGTAACTTGCGAGCTACCGTCAGCGTTAACGTTGCCTTAACCATGCCGAATGCTGATAGATCGAGGTGGCAGCGGGAGATCGGAACGTTGTTCGGGGAAATGCGCTTCGGCGCGCACGACGCGGGTTTGCAACACGCCGACGGCTCCGCCGGCCTGCCGGCGCACCGTCGCCGCACGGCACGGCGGCCCGTCCTCATCGTGCTGCACCAGGAGCATTCGACGCCCGGCCGCATCGGCCGACTGCTCCAGGAGCAGGGCTACGCCCTCGATTGCCGCCGCCCGCGCTTCGGCGACCCGCTGCCCCGCACCATGGACGCCCATGACGGCGTCATCTATTTCGGCGGACCGATGAGCGCCAACGACGAGGACGAGTGGCTCCGCCGCGAAATCGACTGGGTCGGCGTACCGCTCGCCGCCGGCAAGCCCTTCCTCGGCATCTGCCTCGGCGCACAGATGCTCGCCCGCCACCTCGGCCATGGCGTCGCGCCGCACCCGGACGGACGCGTGGAGGTCGGGTATTACCCCGTGCGCACGACCTCCGAGGGCCGGCACACCTGGCCGGACTTCCCGGCCAAGGTGTATCAATGGCACCGCGAAGGCTTCGAGCTGCCGCGGGGCGCGACGCTTCTCGCCGAGGGCGACGACTTCCGCGCCCAGGCTTTCCGCTACGGCTCCGGCTACGGAATTCAGTTCCACCCGGAGGTGACCTACCAGATGATGTGCCGGTGGACGGTGCGGGGCTGCGAGCGCCTCGCGCAACCCGGCGCGCAACCGCGCGAGCGGCACCTTAGCGACTGGCACCTCCACGACGCCGCCGTCGCCGGCTGGCTCGACCGCTTCCTTCGCCGCTGGATCATCGGTGAGCCGGCGCCCCGCGCGGCACCGTATCCCGCCGCCCGCTCGTTGCGTCCGATGGCGGCGCAGCACCGCCACGGCTAGCACCGCCAAGGCTTGAAGCGGCAAGGCTTGAAGCG
>CAXTFM010000027.1:0-1691 GCA_964243435.1 uncultured Beijerinckiaceae bacterium | reverse complement strand
CAAGGCTTGAAGCGGCAAGGCTTGAAGCGCCAATCCGTCGGTCGAGCGGAGCTCGAACCGCCGGCGCGCCTGATCGTTGTCGGAGATCAACGAGCCGCGGTTGCAAGCCATGTCGTCACGTGCCTTTTCCTTCGTCCTCCTGACCTCCGCGGCCCTGCTCGTTCCGGTCGCCGCCCAGGCCGCGGCCAAGGCGACGCTGCGCGACCGCTTCGACCAGATCGTGGCCACCTTCACCGGCGATCCGGCTGCCGGCGTCGATGTCGACATGAAGCACGTGCTCGACGCGTGGCGGAGCCTGAACCCGAAACCGTTCGAGAAACTCTCGCCGGACGAGGCGCGGCGGCAGCCGGCGCCGATCCAGGGGGCGGCGATCCTGGCCAGGAACATGAACAGGCCGCTCGTTGCCGACGCGCTGACGGTGAAGCAGATTACCGTGCCGGGACCGGCGGGTCCGCTCGCGGCACGGGTCTACGCCGCGCAGGGCGGGGCGGTGCGACCGATGGTGGTGTTCTTCCACGGCGGCGGCTTCGTGATGGACAACCCCGACGGCGCCGACGCCTCGGCGCGCGCGATCGCCACCGCCGGCTACGTCGTGGTGGCGCCGGACTACCGCCTCGCGCCAGAGGCCAAGTTCCCCGCCGCGGCCGACGACTGCGCGGCGGCCTACAAATGGCTCAGCGAACATGCCGGCGACCTCGGCGGCGACCCTGACAGGGTCGCCCTCGCCGGCGAGGGCGCGGGCGGGCTGCTGGCTGCAAACGCGGCCATCGCCGCGCGCGACGGGCAATGGGCCAAGCCGGCGGCGCTGGTGCTTATCACGCCGATCGCGGGCATCGACTTTAAGACGAACTCCTGGCTGGAGGACTCCGCCGCCCGGCCGTGGAACAAGGCGGCGGTGGAATGGGCGCTGAAGCTTTTCCTGCCCGATCCGGGCATGATACGCGACGCGCGCATCGACCTCGTCGGCGCCGCCGACATGCACAACCTTCCCCCGACCACCATCATCACCGCCGAGATCGACCCGTTGCGCTCGGACGGCGAGCGTCTCGGCGGCAAGCTGAAACGCGCGACCGTGCCCGTCTTCATGCGCGACTACGCCGGCGTGACGCACGATTTCTTCGGCATGGGCGAGGTCGTCGACAAGGCGGCGATGGCGCAGGACTACGTCGCCGCAGAACTCAAGCGCGCCTTTGCGCCGCCGGCCAACCAAGCGGTGGCGCTCGAAGACCTCGGCATCGCGCCCTACCCCGAGGCGGCGAACCCGGCGGTGACGCCGCCGACCGCGGTGACCACGCCGGCCAAGTAGCCGCGCAACCAGCCGCGCGGCGCCCGCGCGCCCAGCCTCATCCCGTCTGAATGAAGCTTTCCAGCACCATCTTGCGGCCGGCCCTGTCGAAATCCACGGTCAGCTTGTTGCCGTCGACCGCCGCCACCGAGCCGCCGCCGAACTTCTGGTGAAACACGCGCATGCCCGTGGCGAAGCTGGAAGAGACCGACGACTTCGCCACCAGCTCGCCCTCGATCTGCATCGGGCCGCGCCGCCGCGCCGCCGCGTCCCGCGATGTCGCGCCCGCGTTTCCCGCGTCGTCCTGGCGGCGCTGGGCACGCTGCCAGCCGGGCGTCGCGTAAGGCGAGGCGAACTGGTCCATGTTGGCGAAGCGCGATTGGGCGTAGCCACCATAGGCGTTGCC
>CAXTFM010000026.1:11544-30907 GCA_964243435.1 uncultured Beijerinckiaceae bacterium | reverse complement strand
CGCCTTCGCCGGACGCTCCAACGTCGGCAAGTCCTCGCTGCTCAACGCGCTGACCGGCCGCAAGGCGCTGGCGCGCACCTCCAACACGCCCGGCCGCACCCAGGAGCTGAACTTCTTCGCCCTTGGTCCTGACCCGGAGGTGCCGCGCCTGCGCCTCGTCGACATGCCGGGCTACGGCTACGCCGCCGTATCCAAGGAGAAGATCGCCCACTGGACCGGGCTGATGCATGATTTCCTGCGCGGACGCGCCACCCTCGCCCGCGTCTTCGTGCTCGTCGATGGGCGCCACGGGCTGAAGCCGCTCGATCGGGAAATGTTCGACATCCTCGACAAGGCGGCGATGTCCTATCAGGTGGTCCTCACCAAGCGCGACGAGGTCAAGCTGTCCGCGCAACGCGCGGTGCAGGCGGCGACCACGGCCGAGCTGCGCCAGCGCGTCGCCGCCTTTCCCGAACTGGTGTTCACCTCCGCGCAGACCGGCGAGGGCATCGCCGAGTTGCGCGCGGCGGTGGCGCTGCTGCTCCGGCAGCGCGGCGCCGCCTGATCCACCCTGCCGCGACAACCGCCGCGCACTCTCCGGATCGATGTTGTATGAGGGTGCCCGTCACAGCCGGACGAACGATGACCGCCATCCCAACCGACCCGCACCAGCAGGCCGCCGTCCTGGTCCAGGCCCTGCCGCACATGCTGCAGTACGACGACGCTACCGTGGTGGTGAAGTATGGCGGCCACGCGATGGGCGACGAGTCGGCCGCGCGCGAGTTCGCCCGCGATATGGTCCTCCTGGAGCAGAGCGGCATCAATCCCGTGGTGGTCCATGGCGGCGGCCCGCAGATCGGGGCCATGCTCGCCAAGCTCGGCATCACCTCGCGCTTCGCAGGCGGTCTGCGCATCACCGACAAGGCAACCGTCGAGGTGGTCGAAATGGTGCTTGCCGGCGCCATCAACAAGCAGATCGTGGGCATGATCAACGCCGCCGGCGGGCACGCCATCGGGCTTTGCGGCAAGGATGGCAACCTCGTCATCGCCCGCAAGGCGGCGGGCACGGTGCATGTCGCCGAAACCGGGCTCGACGAGACCGTGGACCTCGGCTTCGTCGGCGAGCCGTCGCGGGTCAACACGCGCGTCCTCGACCAGGTGCTCGGCCGCGAACTGATCCCCGTCCTCGCCCCGATCTCCATGGGCGAGGACGGCGAAACCTACAACGTCAACGCCGACACCTTCGCCGGCGCCATCGCCGGGGCGCTGCGGGCGCGGCGCCTGCTGTTCCTCACCGACGTGCCGGGCGTGCTTGACGCCGACAAGAAGCTCATCGAGCGCCTCAGCGCCGATGAAATCCGCCATCTCATCGCCGAAGGCGTCATCACCGGGGGCATGATCCCCAAGGTGCAGACCTGCCTTTACGCCATCGAGCAGGGCGTGGAAGGCGTCGTCATCCTCGACGGCAAGCAACCCCACGCCGTGCTCGTCGAGCTGCTCACCGATGGCGGCGCCGGGACGCTGATCACGCGGTGACGGAGCGGGTGGTTTCGCGGGAAGATTTTGCCGGCGTCGAGACCTGGGTGTTCGACCTCGACAACACGCTGTACCCCGTCGGCTCGGACCTGTGGCCGAAGATCGATGCGCGCATCACCGCTTACATGATGGCGCTCTACGGCCTCGACGGCCTTTCCGCCCGCGCGCTGCAGAAGTTCTTCTACGAGCGCTTCGGCACGACGCTGCGCGGGATGATGCAGGAGGACGCGGTCGACCCCGAGTCCTTTCTCGCCTTCGTCCACGACATCGACCGCACCTCCATCGTCGCCAACCCGGCGCTCGCCGCAGCCATCGCCGCGCTACCTGGCCGCAAGCTGATCTTCACCAACGGCTCCCGCCTCCATGCGGAACGGACGGCGGAGGCGCTGGGCCTCGGCGGCCTGTTCGAGGGCGTGTTCGACATCGTGGCGAGCGAGCTGGTGCCCAAGCCCGAGCCCGGCCCCTACGCGCGCTTCCTCGACCATCACGGCGTCGATCCCCACCGCGCCGTGATGGTCGAGGACATCCCGCGCAACCTCGTCGTGCCCAAGGACCTCGGCATGACGACGGTGCTGGTGCTGCCGCCGCCGAATGCGCAGGAAACGCGCGAAAGCTTCGAGATCGTCAGCGAGGTCGTCCCGGCGCACGTCGACTACGTAACGAGCGACCTCGCCGGCTTCCTCGTCTCGACGATGCGGCCGGCGGACTGATCGCCGGCGAGGAAGGCGCCGATCCAGCGCGCCACGCGCCCCCCGTCGTTCGGCTCGGCGAGCGAGGCGATGGCGCGCGGCGCGTCGGTGACGGCCGGCACGCGCGGCCGCTCCAGCAGGGCGCGGGCGAAGCTTGGCGTGAACTCCGGGTGGAACTGCACGGAGATGGAGGGGTGGTCGTCGTAGCTCAGCACCGCATGGGGCGTGAAGGCGCTCGCCGCGTGCGTGATGCTGCGCGGCGGGGCGGCCACGACCTGGTCCTGGTGCATGGCGATGCAGGCGAACGCCGCCATCTCGTCCATCCACGGCGCCGGCACCGTCACCCCATAGCGGTGCAGGCCGACGCCCCAGCCGCCCGGCGCCCGTGCGACCGTGCCGCCGAAGGCCTGCGCCATGAGCTGGTGGCCGAAGCAGATGCCGACCATCTTCCTTCGCGCAGCGGCGGCGGCGCGCACCAGCGCGGTCAGCTCGTCGATCCACGCGAGCCCGTCATGAACCCCGCAGGCCGAGCCTGAGATCACGTACGCGTCGTGGTCCGGACCGGGCAGGTGGCCATCGCAGGCGCGGTAGGTGTCGTAGGCGTGCGCCGCGCCGAGCATCCGGCGGATCATCGCGCCGAAGCTGCCGTGTTCGGGCACCAGCGCCGGCAGCGGCGCACCCGCCTCGATCACCGCGATGCGCATCAGGGCGCCGCCGGCTTGTCCAGCCCGTAGAGCGCGTGCAGCGTGCGCACCGCGAGTTCGGTGTAGGCGGCGTCGATCAGCACGGAGAACTTGATCTCCGAGGTGGTGATCGCGCGCAAATTGATGCCCTTCTCGGAGAGGGCCTTGAAGGCCATCGCGGCGACGCCGGCGTGGGAGCGCATGCCGACGCCGATCGCCGACACCTTGACCACGTCCGTCGAACCTTCCAGCACGTCGAAGCCGATCGCGAAGCGCTGTTCCTCCAGGAGGGCGCAGGCGCGGTCGAAGTCGGCGGTGGTGGTGGTGAAGGTCATGTCCGTGTGGCGCTGGTCGCCCGACACCACCTGGATGATCATGTCGACGTTGATGTTGGCGTCGGCGAGGGGGATGAAGATGCCCGCCGCCACGCCCGGCGCGTCCTTGAGGCCGCGCAGCGTGATCTGCGCCTCGTCGCGCGAGAAGGCGATGCCGGTCACGATCTGCTGTTCCACGATGTCGTCCTCCTCACAGATGAGCGTGCCGGGGCGGGGATTCTCGGGGTCGTCGAAGGAGGAGCGCACGAAGGTCGGCACGCCGTGAACCATGGCGAGTTCCACCGAGCGGACCTGCAGCACCTTGGCGCCGAGCGAGGCCATTTCCAGCATTTCCTCGAACGCGACGCGGTCGAGCCGGCGCGCCTTGGCGACGATGCGCGGATCGGTGGTGTAAACGCCGTCGACGTCCGTGTAGATGTCGCAGCGGTCGGCGTGGATCGCCGCCGCCACCGCCACCGCCGAAGTGTCGGAGCCGCCGCGCCCCAGCGTCGTGAGGCGCCCGCTCGCCTGGTGGACGCCCTGGAAGCCGGCGATCACCGCCACCTCGCCGCGCGCGAACCCGTCGTGCAGCGCCCCGCCCTCGATCGCCTCGATGCGGGCGGCGCCGTGGGCATCGCTGGTTCGGATGGGGATCTGCCAGCCCTGCCAGGAACGGGCAGGAACACCGAGGTTCTGCAGGGCGATGGCGAGGAGCCCGGCGGTGACCTGCTCGCCCGAGGCCACCACCGCATCGTACTCGCGGGCGTCGTAGAGCGGCGACGCGTCCCGCACCCAGGCGACGAGTTCGTTTGTCTTGCCCGACATGGCCGACACCACGACCGCCACCTCGTGCCCGGCGTCGCGCTCGCGCTTGACGTGGCGCGCGACGTTGCGGATGCGGTCGAGGTCGGCGACGGAGGTGCCGCCGAACTTCATCACGAGACGGGACATGCGGGACGGGGGTTGCGGCGCGCGGAGGCGGGGGACGGCGCGCATTGATGACGACGCCGCCGGGGCGCGTCAACCGCGGGCGGCACGCACCCTTGCTTGCGCCCGGACCGGCGACAGATCATCCGTGGCCGATGCGGACAAGCGAGCGCATCGGCCGGCCAAGGGAACGGAGCCGCAGCATGCTCGAAGGCGCGGGGCGAAAGGGCGCAGCACTTGGGGGCGCGCGGGACGCGCTCGCCGTGATCTGGGCGGCGCTCGACGCCGCGCCGCGCTGGCTCGACCGGGTGGAGGTGGTCGGTGAGGGCGCGCTCACCTCCGCCTTCGCCGTCAGCGACCTTGCCGGCGCCTCCGTCGGCGCCGCCTGCCTCGCGATGGCGGAATTCATCGGCGCGAACGCCGGCACGACCCCGGCGGTGCGCGTCGACCGCCGGCTCGCATCCTTCTGGTTCGCCCGCTCGATCCGCCCGCAGGGCTGGGCCATGGCCCAGCCCTGGGATGCGGTCGCCGGCGACTACCCGACCGACGACGGCTGGATCAGGCTGCACACCAACGCGCCCCACCACCGCGCTGCAGCGCTCGCCGTTCTCGGTGCCGAGAAGGATCGCGCGAGTGTCGCGCGGGCGGTGGCGGGGTGGCGCGCCGATGCGTTGGAGGCCGCAATCGTCGCGCGCGGCGGCTGTGCGGCGGCGATGCGAAGCATGGCGGCCTGGGCGGAACATCCGCAGGGCCACGCCGTCGCCGCCGAGCCGCTGGTCCATCGCGAGGCCGGCGGCGCGGGTCCGGCATCGCGCTGGCCCACAGCACCCGCCCGGCCGCTCGCCGGGGTGCGCGTGCTGGACATGACCCGCGTGCTGGCCGGGCCGGTGGCGACCCGGTTCCTCGCCGGCTTCGGCGCCGACGTGCTGCGCATCGATCCGCCGGCATGGGACGAGCCGGGCGTGGTGCCCGACGTGGTGCTCGGCAAGCGCTGCGCCCGCCTCGACCTGCGCCGGGCGGCGGACCGCGCCACCTGGGAAGGGTTGCTGCGCGGCGCCGACGTGCTGATCCACGGCTACCGTCCCGGCGCGCTGCCGGGCCTCGGCCTCGACGCCACGCGCCGCGCCGCGCTCAGCCCCGGCCTGGTCGACGTGTCGCTCGACGCCTATGGCTGGTCAGGCCCGTGGCGCGAGCGACGCGGCTTCGACAGCCTGCTGCAGATGAGCAGCGGCATCGCCGAGGCCGGCATGCGCCGCTTCAACCGCGACGCGCCGACGCCGCTTCCGGTGCAGGCGCTCGACCACGCCACCGGCTACATCATGGCCGCCGCCGCGATCCGCGGCCTCACCGCGCGCGCAGCGAACGGGGCGGGGAGCGCGTTCCGCGCTTCGCTGGCCCGCACGGCGGCGCTGCTCGTCGCGATGGCGCCGGGCGCGTCGGGCGACCTCGCGCCGGAGGGTGCGGACGATCTCGCCGACGGCGTGGAAGCGACCGCCTGGGGACCGGCGCGCCGGCTCAAGCCGCCGTGCCGGATCGAGGGGACGGCCCTGCAGTGGGACCAGCCGGCGACGGCGCTCGGCTCGGCTCCGGCCGTGTGGGCGCCGCCCGCCGGCACGGGCGGCGCGGGCGACAGGTGACGGCGTGAAACTTCCCCTTGTCCTTCCGCCCGTCCTGCTCCTCCTGTCCAACGTCTTCATGACCTTCGCCTGGTACGGGCACCTCAGGTTCAAGTCTTACCCGCTGTGGGCGGTGATCCTCGTCAGCTGGTCGATCGCCCTGCTGGAATACTGCCTCGCCGTGCCGGCGAACCGGATCGGCAGCGCCAGCTATTCCGGCGCCGAACTCAAGGCGATGCAGGAGGCGATCACCCTGACCGTCTTCGTGGCCTTCTCCGTGACCTATCTCGGCGAGCGGTTCACCATCAACCACGCGGTCGGCTTCGCCCTCATCGGCCTCGGCGCCCTGTTCGTGTTCAAGGGACCGGCGGCGTGGCGCTGACACCGTTGGTTCGCCAGCGACCTTGACAGCGGGCCCTGCGGCGCACACCAAGCCGCGATGACGCGGCGGCGGTACCACATCCTGGACGTTTTCACCGACGCGCCGCTCGCCGGCAACCCGCTCGCCGTGGTGACCGAGGCGGACGGGCTCGACGACGCCGCAATGCAGAGGATCGCGGCCGAGTTCAACCTGTCGGAAACGGTGTTCGTGCTGCCCCCGCGCGACCCGGTCAACCTTGCGCGCCTGCGTATCTTCACGCCGGCGACGGAGCTGCCCTTCGCCGGCCACCCGACCATCGGTGCGGCCGTGCTCGTCGCCACGCTGGAGGCGCCCGACCTGCTCCGCGCGGGCGAGGTCGGCCTGGTGCTGGAAGAGGCGATCGGCCCGGTGTCCTGCACCGTGCGCCGGCGCGACGGCGTCCTTCACGCCCGCTTCGAGGCGCCGCGGCTCGCGGAAGCCTGGGGCGAGCCGCCCGACCCGGCCGAACTCGCGGCGGCGCTCGGCCTGACCGTGGAGGAGATCGGCGGCCGCGTCGGACCCGCCGGACATCGGCCGACGCGCTACGATGCCGGCGTGCCCTTCACCTTCGTGCCGCTGCCCTCGCTTGAAGTGCTCGCCCGTGCCCGGCTCCGTTCCGGCGACGGCCGCGCCGCCTTCTACCTCTACGCGCCCGATCCCGACACGGCGAACGGCGTGCGCGCCCGCATGGTGGCGCGCGGCCTCGGCGTCGCCGAGGACCCGGCGACCGGGTCGGCCGCCGCCGCCTTCCCCGGGGCCCTCCTTGCCAACGGACGCCTCGCCGATGGCGACCATGACTGCCGCATCCGCCAGGGCGTCGAGATGGGCCGCGCGAGCCGCATCGGCGTCGCCTTCACGGTGGCGGGCGGGCGGCTCAGCGCCACCACCGTCGGCGGCGAGGCGGTGGTGGTCGCCGACGGCGTGCTGCACCTGTGACGGCGGTGCGATCCACGGCCGTGCGGTCGACGGCGGTGGTGACCTCGATCGACATCGGCCTAGCGCCGTTCGACTGGCCGTTCCCGCATGCTGAAGCCGCGCGCATCGACGCGCACTGGGCGTGTCTGAGCGTGGACAAGCCGGGTCTGTTCGATGGCCGCGTGGTGCTGTCCCGCGACGTCGCCGTCGTCGAGGGTACGCTGCGCGGCAGCGCCTTCGCCACCGGCTACAAGTCGTTCCTGTGCTGGCGCGACTTCGGCTACCCCGGCGTCGAGGTCCGCAACCTGTTCGCCATGGCGGCGCTGCGGGCGGCCGACGGCGCCTTCATGCTGGGGCGCATGGCTGCCGCCACTGCGAACGCCGGGCGCCTGTACTTCCCCGCCGGGACGCCCGAGCCGTCGGACGTCGGCCCGGACGGCCGCCTCCGGCTCGATGCCAACATCCTGCGCGAGTTGGAGGAGGAGACCGGGCTCACCGCAACCGAGGTGACGCTCGACGCAACCTGGACGGTGCTCTTCGCCGGTCCGATGGTGGCCTGCCTCAAGGTCGCCCGCGCCGACCTCACGACGGCCGCACTGGTCGAGCGGGTCGCCGCCTTCGTCGCCGCCGAGCGCGCGCCCGAACTCGACGGCCTCTACCCGGTCCGCGCCGCCGCCGACCTTGATCCGGCACGCATGCCGCTCTTCATGACGCACTACCTCGAAGCCGCGCTGGCGCAGCCCTAGGCGCGGTAGCCGTGCCGCGCCTTGCTCGCCGCGATGATGGCGTGTGCCTCGCCACCGCGCCCGGCCGAGCAGGCGGCGGCGGCGCGGCCGATATCCGCCTGGATCTGCGCGTAGATCTTCTTCTCGACGTTGCCGGTGGCGAGGTCGTCCTTCGCCACCGCCTGGAACCGGTTGATCTCGCCGGAGCAGGGCGCGCCGGGGGGTAGGGTCGAGCCGGACGACGGCACGGGGGCCGAAGCGACGGTGGTTTCGGGAGCGCCGCCGCCCAATTCGTTGCATCCGGCGAGCGCCGACGACAGGGCAAGCGCGGCCAAAAGAACGGGAACACGCATGGGGACACTCCTTCGCTGCCCGAGCCGCGCCGCCCGGCCGCTCGCCCATTCTAGCGTGAGCCGCCCTGTCCGGACAACATGGTCGGGGTCGTGGGTTCATCCCTTGCGCGACCCGCGGTGAGCAGGTGGACACTGCCCCGCAGCGCGTGATCTGGTGCCGGGATGGCCGTCGCCCCGCGGCAGGGAGCAGATATGACAAGCCGGATCATCGCCGTCGCACCATTCGACCTCGTCGTGTTCGGCGGCACGGGCGACCTCGCCTACCGCAAGCTGTTCCCATCGCTGTTCCTGCGCGACGTCGCCGGCGCCTTCACCGATCCCGTGCGCATCGTCGGCGTGTCGCGTCGGGATTACTCGGTTGAGCGCTTCTGCGAAACGGTGGCGGTTGCGCTGAAGCATTTCGTGCCGGCGGACGCGCTGGAGGATACGGCCGTCAAGCGCTTCCTCGACCGGCTGCGCTTCGTCAAGGTCGACGTCACGGGCGAGGCCGGGTGGGACGCGTTGAAAAACCTCATCGCCGACGGGCTCGACCGCGTGCGCGCCTTCTACCTTGCCACCGCGCCCGAGCTGTTTGGCCCGATCACCCATAAGCTCGACGCCCACGGCCTGCTGACCGCGAAGACACGCGTGGTGCTGGAGAAGCCGATCGGCAAGGACCTCGCCTCCGCCAAGGCGATCAATGCCGGCGTCGGCGAGGTGCTTGACGAGAACCGCATCTACCGCATCGACCACTACCTCGGGAAGGAAACGGTGCAGAACCTGATGGCGCTGCGCTTCGCCAACCTCCTGTTCGAGCCGCTGTGGAACAAGGCGCACATCGACCACGTGCAGATCACGGTGGCGGAAACGGTCGGCGTCGAAGGGCGCGGCGGCTATTACGACGCCGCCGGCGCGCTGCGCGACATGCTGCAGAACCATATCCTGCAACTACTCTGCCTTGTCGCGATGGAGCCACCCTTCGCCCTGGAGGCCAACGCGTTGCGCGACGAGAAGCTCAAGGTGCTGCGCGCCTTGAAGCCGATCGACGACAGCAACGTGCGCGCCCTCACCGTGCGCGGGCAATACCGCGCCGGCGCCATCGACGGGCGCTCCGTGCCGGGTTACCTCGATGAACTCGACGGCGCCGCGGAAAGCCTCACCGAGACCTTCGTCGCGCTGAAGGCCGAGGTGCAGACGTGGCGTTGGGCCGGCGTGCCCTTCTACCTGCGCACGGGCAAGCGCCTTCCGACCCGCGTGTCGGAGATCGTCATCCACTTCCGTGCCGTGCCGCTGTCGATCTTCGGCAGCACAGCCGGAAGCCTCGTCAACAACCAGCTCGTCATCCGCCTTCAACCCGACGAGGGCGTGGCTCTCAAGCTGATGATCAAGGATCCCGGGCCGGGCGGCATGCGCTTCCGCGAGGAGCCGCTCAACCTGTCGTTCAAGGACGCCTTCAAGACGCGCAACCCCGACGCCTACGAGCGCCTGCTGATGGACGTGATCCGCGGCAACCAGCAGCTGTTCATGCGCCGCGACGAGGTCGAGGCGGCCTGGGTGTGGGCCGACCCGATCCTCGACGCGTGGTCGCGGATGGGCCAGCCGCTGCAGGGCTATACGGCCGGGGCGTGGGGGCCGTCCTCTTCCGTCGCCCTCATCGAACGCGACGGGCGCACCTGGCACGAACTGTCGCTGTAAACGGCGCGGGCTCGGCCGGGTGCGGGACTACAGCCACCGGCTCATCACGACCCGCGGCTCCCTGTCGAAACCGAGGCGTTCGTAGAAGGGCACCACCGCCGCGTTGGTGTCGCGGACCAGGAGCTGCACCTTGCGCACGCCGTGGGCGCGCAGCCACGCCTCCGCTGCCTCGACGGTCTGCCGGCCGCCGCCGCCGCCTTGCAGGGCGGGGTCGCAGCTGACGTAGTACAGCCAGCCCCGATGCCCGTCATGGCCGACCATGACGCTCGTCGCGATGCGCCCGTCCGCGCCCTTGCCGACGAGGACGGTCGAGCACGCGCCGCCGCGCGCGAAACGGAAGTCGCCGCCCGGATCGTTGTGGGGTCGGACGAGGCCGCACGCGTGCCACAGCGCGACGACGGCGGCTTCGTCCTCCGCCGCGGCGGTTCCCACGATCAGCTTCATCGGTTCTGCCTTCCTTTCGATGCGCGAACAGCCTCGCACCGGCCGTCACCGGCGCGGGCGCCGCTGTCGCTGCACGGCGGTTACCCCCTCGTTCATCGACACGCCGTAGGATCGCTCCCCGTCGCGCGTTTCATCGGGAACGCGCAGGTGGACGTCGTTCGATGGCCTATGATGCCGCTCCCGGTCTCGTCGCGCTGACCCGTTTCGGCTACGGCCCGCGCGGCGACGGCGATACCAGGATCGCCGGCGCCGACCCCCGCGGCTTCCTGCGCGCGGAACTGGCGCAGCCTGGGATCGCCCTGCTGGATGGGCCGGGACTGCCCTCGACGGCGACGGCCGTGCAGCTCTTCTTCAAGGACCAGGCCGCGCGCCGCGCTGAACGCGAGCGCAATGCGGCGACAGCCGAGCACGCCCGGCTATATGCCGAACTCTCCCAACTCTCGCCCGCCTTCGCCCGCGCGGAGGCGGCCGGAGCGGTGCGAACTCCCGAAGCGGCAGCGCATGACACGGCTGGCGTCGTCACGACGCCCGAGTCGAGGCCGGGCGCCAAGCCGATGAAGCCGGCGCCCTCGCCGGAGGGCACGGTGTTCCGCGACGAGGCGCTGGCGCGCCTTCGCCGCGCGATCGAGGCACGCGCCGGCTTCGCCGAGCGGCTGGTGGCGTTCTGGTCCAACCACTTCTGCGTGTCGGCGGCGAAGGGCGGCATAGCCCGCGTCACCGCCGGCAGCTTCGAGCGCGAGGCGATCCGCCCGCACGTGCTCGGGCGCTTCGCCGACATGCTGCTCGCCGCCGAGGGCCATCCGGCGATGCTGCATTTCCTCGACAACGCCCAGTCCGTCGGGCCGAACTCCAGGGCCGGCGGCGACGGTCGGCGCGGGCTCAACGAAAACCTCGGCCGCGAGATCATGGAGCTGCACGTGCTCGGCACCGGCGCCGGCTACACCCAGGCCGACGTCACCAACCTGTCCCGCATCATCACCGGCTGGACCTATGTCGGGCCGCAGGCCAAGCTCGGCGTGCCCGGCACCTTCGCCTTCAACGCCGCCGCCCACGAGCCGGGGCCGATCGAGCTGCTCGGCGCGACCTATGTCGAGAACGGCGTGGAGCAGGGCCGCGCCGCACTCCTCGCCCTGACCCGGCACCCACGCTGCGCCGCCTTCATCGCGGGCAAGTTCGCGCGCGCCTTCCTCGGCGAGGCTCCTTCGCCGGCGCTTGTCGACCGCCTCGCCCGCACGTTCCGCGACACGGACGGCGACCTCCGCGCGCTCAGCCTGACCCTGGTCGACGCGCCGGAGGCATGGGACGCGCGGCCGGTGCGGGTGCGCACCCCTTACGAGTTCCTCCTCGGCGCGCACCGTCTTCTGCAGCGCCTGCCGGAGGAGCCCGGCGCCATCCTCGGCCCGCTCGCCACCATGGGCATGGCGCTGTGGACCCCACCGGGACCGAACGGCTACCCCGACCAGGCGGCTGCCTGGGCGACCCCCGAAGGCATGAAGCTGCGTCTCGACTGGAGCGCGCAGCTGGCAGGTCGCCTGCGTGAGCCGCCGAACCCGAGCGACCTCCTCGACGCGCTGTCGGGTGGGGTGTCCTCGTCCGAAACGCGTGAGGCGGTCGCCCACGCCGAAAGCCGCCAGCAGGGCCTCGCCCTGCTGTTGATGTCGCCCGAAATGCAGCGGAGTTGAGCATGGTCCCGCATTCGTCCCGCCGCGGCTTCCTTGCGGGCGGCGGCGCCCTGTTCGGCTCGGCCTTCATTCCCCGCGTCGCATCGGCCGCCGGCGCGCGCGACACGCGCCTCGTGGTGATCGTGCTCCACGGCGCGCTCGACGGGCTCGCCGCCGTCGGCCCGGTCGGCGACCCGGACTATGCCGGGCTGCACGGCCCGCTCGCCATGGCGCGCGACGGCGCCCATCCCGGCCTGCCGCTCGACGGCTTCTTCCTGCTCAACCCCGGTATGCCCAACCTCGCCCGGCTCTACGCGGCGAAGCAGGCGAGCGTGGTCCATGCCACCGCCACGAACTATCGCGAGCGCTCGCATTTCGACGGGCAGGACGTGCTGGAGTCCGGCATGGCCGGCCCCGGCGCGATCCAGTCCGGCTGGCTCAACCGCGCCGTCGCCGCCGTGCCGGCCGGCGAGCGCGTCGGCCGTGCCGGCGGGCTCGCCATCGGCGCGGCGACGCCGACCATCCTGCGCGGCGCCGCGCCCGTGCTCGGCTGGGCGCCGGCAACCATTCCGACCGCCGGCGACGACCTCGCCCGCCGCGTCCTCGACCTGTACGGGCGGACCGACCCCTTGCTTCAGGCGGCGATGCGCCAGGGCCTCGACGTCGACAGGCTGGCCAGGGACGCCGTCGGCGGCACGCTCGACGGCAAGGCGAGGGGCGGCCCCGGCTCGCCCGCCGGCATGCGGCAGGCGGCGGAGGGCGCGGCGCGCCTGCTGGGCGCCGAGGACGGCCCGCGTGTCGCGGCGCTGGTCTTCGACGGTTGGGATACCCACGCCGGCGAGGGCGGCGCGACGGGACGCCTGATGCAGCTCCTCGGCGGCCTCGACGACGCCATCGCCGCGTTCGAGTCCGGTCTCGGCGCGGCGGCGTGGCGCGACACCGTTGTGGTGGCGATCACCGAGTTCGGCCGCACCGCCCGTGTCAACGGGACGGTCGGCACCGACCACGGCACCGGCACCGTCGCCTTCCTCGCTGGCGGCGCGGTGCGCGGCGGCCGGGTGGTTACCGACTGGCCCGGCCTCAAGCCGGCGCAGCTCTACGAGGGACGCGACCTCGCGCCGACGACGGACCTGCGCGCGGTGCTGAAGGGTGTGCTCGCCGACCAGTTCGGCCTGTCAGCCGCCGTTCTCGGCACCGTCGTGTTCCCCGGCACCATGGCCGTGCGGCCGATGCGCGACCTTATCGCCTGAGCGCCGGCCGGGCGGCTAGGCCTCGATGAGGTCGTCGATGCGAATCGGCAGGCGGCGCACCCGCTTGCCCGTCGCGGCGAACACGGCGTTGGCGATGGCCGCGTTGGCACCGATGATCGCGATCTCCCCGATGCCCTTGACCCCGGCGGGGTTCACCTCGCGGTCCTCGTCGGGAACGAAGAAAACGTCGATCGAGGGCGCGTCGGCCGATGTGGCGACGAGGTAGTCCGCGAGGTTCTGGTTGACGTAGCCGCCCGTCGTCGGATCGACCTCCGTCGCTTCCAGCAGGGCCGAGCCGATGCCCCAGATCGCCCCGCCCATCAGCTGGCTGTGCGCCGTCAGCGGGTTGAGGATGCGCCCGCCGGCGAAGGCGCCGACGTGGCGCGCCACCCGGATCTCGCGGGTGCGGGCGTGGACGCGCACCTCGACAAAATGCGCGCCGAAGGCGCAGGAGGTGCGCTTGCCCGTGGCCTGCCCGATCTGCGTCTTGCCGGCGTAAAGCCTTTCCACCGCCGCCTCGGCCGGCACGCCCTCCGGCACGTGGTTCACCGTGATGCTCGGCGCGACGCCGCCGGCGCGGCCGTTGGCGGCGACCTGCGCGGTCAGCCGGGCGCAGGCGTCGTCCAACGCGTTGATGAGCGAGGTCGTGGTGCTGGAACCGCCGGAAACGCCGGCCGGCGGCAGCAGCGTGTCGCCGAGCCGCACGGTGACGCGCTCCATCGGCACGTTCAGCCGTTCGCTGGCGCGTGCAGCGAGCAGGGTGGTGATGCCGGTGCCGATCTCGTGGTGGGCGGTCTCCACCAGCGCGCCGTCGCCGACGAGCGACACGCGCATCGCGGCGGGAGCGATCTTGGTCGGGCGCATCGAGGATGCGCAGCCGACGCCGACCAGCCAGTCCCCCTCGCGCCGCGAGCCGGGCGCCCCGCGCCCCGCCGCGTCCCAGCCGAAGCGCGCCGCCGCGGCATCGAAGCAGGGCATCAGCGTGCGCGAGGTGTAGCGGTTGCCCGTCACGGGATCAACGGCGGTGTCGTTGCGCCGACGCAGCTCGACGGGGTCGATCTTCAGCGCCCAGGCGAGTTCGTCCATCGCGCTCTCCAGCGCGAACAAGTAGGGCACCTCGGGCGGCGCTCGCATCGGGCCGGGCGAGTTGCGGTCGACCCGGCCGATGCGCTCCTCCGTCGCCACGTTGGCGCAGGCGTACATGGCGGCGGTGACCTCCGTGCCACTCATCGCGAAGGTATCGAAGCGCGAGCACATCGACGTGGCGCGGTGGGTGTAGGCGGTGAGGTGCCCTTCCGCGTCGGCGGCGAGGCGGACGTCGTGCACCGACTCCGGCCGATGGTGCATCAGGGTGAAGCCCTCGGCACGGGTCGGCACGAGCTGTACCGGGCGTCCGAGGCGCTGGGCGGCCAGTGCCACCAGCGCCGTATGCTGCGACAGGTCGAGCCGCGACCCGAAATGCCCGCCGATGAGGCGCGACACCACCCGAACCTGGTCGGCCGGCATGCCGAGCTGTTCGGCCAAGCCGTGTTGGAGGCCGCACACGAAGCGCGACGGCTCGTGGACGGTGAGCCGCCCGCCCTCCCACGAGCAGGTGGTGGCGTAGGGCTCCAGCGGGTTGTGGTGCTGCACCGGCGTCTCGTAGCTTGCCTCGACCCGCGCCGCGCCGGCGGCGAGCCCGGCTTCCGCGTCGCCGACCGCGGCATCCTTGCGGCCGGGCTTGGCCGCTTCCAGCGCCGCCGGCGCGAGGTCGTCGAGGCGGTAGGTCGCCGGCTCCGGCTGAAGATGCACGACCACGGCGTCGGCCGCCGCCCGCGCCGCTTCCGAGGTGTCGGCGACCACCAACGCCACGATCTGGCCGGGATAGGCGACCTCGGTCGAGGCGAGCGGGCGCCAAGTCGAGTTGGCGTAGCCGCCCAGCATGGCGTGCTTGACCGGGCGCACCGCGTCGCCGAACTGCTCGTGGGTGAACACGTCGAGCACGCCGGGCGTGGCGCGCGCGGCGGCAAGGTTGAGCCCGTCGAGGCGGCCGCGCGTCGGCGCGCGCACCAGTGCCGCGTGCGCCATGTTGGGAAGGAACGTGTCGCTTTCGTAGCGCGCCGCGCCCGTGACCTTGAGGCGGCCTTCGACGCGGGTGTGCGAGGGACCGAAGTTCGGGTCGTGTGTCATCGCAAGCTCACCCATCGCCGTGGTCGCATTCAAGTCATAACGCACGAGAGGCGATTGCGACGCTTCCTCCGATGATCACTTTGCGCTTATGCCGCGCACGACGTCTCACCTGCGCATCGTCTCACCTATGCCTCGGCTCAGCTATGCCTCGGCCGTGCGATGGCCCATGGTGCACAAGCTACGCGAGGGTGGTCGAATGACGGTGCCGACGTTTTTAATGGTCGATCCCGCGCATTTCGAGGTGAGCTACGCCATCAACCCGTGGATGTCGCCGCGCTTGTGGGAGGCCGATCGCGTCGGGCTCCATGCCGCCGCCCGCGCCGCCTCCGCGCAACTTGCCGACGCCCTGCGCACCGCCGGCGGCAAGGTCGAGACCATGGCCGGCGTGCCCGGTGCGCCCGACCTCGTGTTCCCCGCCAACGCCGCCGTGGTGTTGGACCGCCGCGTCCTCCTCGCCCGTTTCCTCCACCCCGAGCGCCAGGTGGAGGAGCCGGTGTTCGCCGCCGCCTTCGAGCACTTGCGCGCGCGCGGCCTGCTCGACGAGGTCGCGACCCTGCCCGAGCGCGCGGTGCACGAAGGCGCGGGCGACGCCATCTGGGATGCTTGGCGCGGGGTATTCTGGGCCGGGTACGGGCAGCGATCGAACCGTCGTGGCGTCGAGGCGCTCGGTAGCTTCTTCGGGCGTGAAACGGTGCCGCTCGAACTCGCCACGGCGAAGTTCTACCACCTCGACACCTGCTTCTGTTCGCTGCCCGGCGGCGAGGTGCTGTGGTATCCGCCGGCCTTCACCATCGAGGCGCAGGCGTCGGTGCGCGCGCGCGTCGCGCCGTCCGAGCTGATCGAGGCGACCGCCGACGATGCCGGGCGCTTCTGCGTCAACGCCGTCGCGGTGGGGCGCAGGATCGTCATGGCGCAGGCAGCCGACAGCCTGCGCGACGTCCTCGCCGAGCGCGGTTACGAGGTGACGGGCGTCGATCTCGCACCCTTCATCCTGTCGGGCGGCGGCGCGTACTGCATGACGCTGCGCCTCGACCGGGCGAGTGCCGAAGCCGCTACGGCGCATCTTGCGGCGGCGCGCTACGGATCATCGCAGGAGGACGCCATCGACTCGTCCTCACCTGGGCGCAAGGATTCCGAGCCAGCCTATTGACGACGTCGATGGCTCCTTTGTCCACCATTTGGCTCATTGAAAATAGGATGGGGCTCAGCGCTTCTCACGGGCGAAATGCTGAAGAGCTTCACATGACATATGATCTTTCAGGGCGCGACGGGCTGCAAGCTATCGAATACGTCAGCGTCCTTCGAGCCGCGACATCGCACGAGATGATCTTGAGTCTCACGGTCGAAATGCTGGACCGGTATGGGCTGACTTTCGTCACAAGCTGGTCCGCCCGTCGGGACGGCACGATGTTCCACATCGACCTGAACACGCGCCCAGCCGACTACATCGAGCGGTACATCCACGACGATCTGTTCTGGCGGGACCCCGTCATCTCGGCGATGCGCAGGACGCATGCCTCCCTGAGTTGGTCAGACGTAACGTCCAAATTTTCCTGGACGAAGGCCGAGCTCACCCTGATCGATGAGGGCCGCGATTTCGGCGCCAACAACGGTTTGACCGTTCCTATCTTCTCAGACAGGTTCCGAGTTGGCGCCTTCAGCGCCTGCGGCTGGAATCCCGATCTCTCGCCCAATGCGCGTTCCGTGCTGAACATTGTCGCGATGTCCGCCCACCAAGCGCTGATGCGTGCCAAAATAGACGATGCACGGTGCAACTTCCAGCACGTTGATCTTACCTGCCGCGAGCGCGAGATCATGCATTGGGTGGCGAATGGCAAGTCCAATCGAGACATTGCCACCATCCTCGCCATCTCTTCGGCAACGGTGAAGACCACGCTGGCTCGCGCGCAGGGCAAGCTTAACGCGAGCGGGCGCACCTACGCAGCCGTCCAGGCGCTCCGATGCGGCGAGCTTGACCTGTGAGAGACCGGCGCGATCAAGCTGACCGCGTCCCGGTCTTCAAGCCGCCGGCGTGTCGTAGCGGATCTTGCCGCGCTTCGCCTGGAGCTTGTTCAACGCCGCGACGTAGGCGCGGGCGGAGGCGACCAGCGTGTCGGGATCGGCGCCGCGCGCCGACACCTGCTTGTCGCCCTCGCTCAGGCGCACGGTGACCTCGGCCTGGGCGTCCGTGCCCTGCGTCACGGCGTGGACCTGGTATAGGTCGAGCACGGCGTTGTGCGGCACCAGCGTGACGATGCCGTTGAAGATCGCGTCGACCGGGCCGTTGCCCGTCGCGGTGTAGCTCTTGCGCGCGCCGTCGATGTCGAGCGCCACCGCCGCCGTTTGCGGTCCGACGGTGCCGGCATGGACTTCCAGGCTCGCCACCTTGATGCGCTCGTGGGCGTGGCCGATCTCGTCGTCGACGAGCGCCTCGATATCCTCGTCGTAGACGATGCGCTTGCGGTCGGCCAGATCCTTGAAGCGGGCGAAGGCGTCCTGCAGCGCGTTGTCGCCGAGCGAATAGCCCAGTTCGCGCAGCTTGTCCTTGAAGGCGTGGCGGCCGGAATGCTTGCCCATCACCAGCGAGGTCTTGGCGACACCGACCGATTCCGGCGTCATGATCTCGTAGGTCGAGGCGTTCTTCAGCATGCCGTCCTGGTGGATGCCGCTCTCGTGGGCGAAGGCGTTCCGCCCGACGATCGCCTTGTTGTACTGCACGGGGAAGGACGACACGGCGGACACCAGCTTGGAGGCGCGCGTCAGCATCGTGCTGTCGATGCCGGTGGCGTAGGGCAGGGCGTCGGCGCGGGTGCGCAGCGCCATCACCACCTCCTCCAGCGCGGCGTTGCCGGCGCGCTCGCCGAGGCCGTTGATCGTGCACTCGACCTGCCGGGCGCCGCCGGCGACGCCGGCCAGCGAGTTGGCGACGGCGAGGCCGAGGTCGTCGTGACAATGGGTCGAGAAGGTCACCCCGTCGGCGTTGGGCACGCGCTCGCGCAGGTGGGCGATGACGTGGCGGAACATGGCCTCGTACTCGGCGGGGGTGGCGAAGCCGACCGTGTCCGGCAGGTTGATGGTGGTCGCACCGGCGCGGACCGCCGCCTCGATGCAGCGATCGAGGTAGTCGAGCGGGGTGCGTGTGGCATCCATCGCCGACCACTGCACCTCCGGCACGAGGTTGCGCGCCTGCGCCACCGTGCGCGCGATGATCTCCAGCACCTCCGCCTCGCCCTTGTTCATTTGATGGGCGAGGTGGATCGGGGAGGTCGAGATGAAGGTGTGGATGCGCGGGCGCGCGGCATGGCGCACCGCCTCGGCGCAGCGGGCGATGTCGCCCTCGATGGCGCGGGCGAGGCCGGCCACCGTGGCGCGCTTGGCTTGCCGGGCGATGGCGCTGACCGCCTCGAAGTCGCCGGGCGAGGCGATGGGGAAGCCGGCCTCGATCACGTCGACGCCCATCGCGTCGAGCAGGGCGGCGACCTCCAGCTTGCCTTCGTGCGTCATGGTCGCGCCGGGGCACTGTTCGCCGTCGCGCAAGGTGGTGTCGAAGATGGTGATCGGCGCGGCGGCGCCGGCGGCATGGTTGCTCGTCATGGGGATCGTCCTGGGTGGAGATGGTCAGGGGAGGTGAGGAAGCGCGAAACCCCTGAGCGCCCAGGCGAAGCCCGGCCGGCCCTCAGGGGCGGCTAAGGCCGAGGCGCTGGGCGCGGCTCCGCCCGGGCGGCGCCGAGAATGTCGCGCGGGACTGGATAAGGGCGGCGCGTGGCAGCATGGGGCGGATATAGCGCGGATCGGCGGCGAACCCAAGCCGTCCCAACGGCGGCGAGCGGTGACCTCAATCATCGTACGTCGCTCAGCCTCCCTGCCAACGCCTCGCGCTCGGCATCCAGGGCAGCGAACTCGGCGAGGCCGCGACTCGCCTCGTCATGGGTCGCTACCCCTGTCCGCCTCCGCCACGTCGTCGGCGTTCCCCCTTATGGCTTCCAGCTCGCTGGTCGACGCGGGTGGCCACCCCGGTTGGAAGCTGG
>CAXTFM010000026.1:0-11444 GCA_964243435.1 uncultured Beijerinckiaceae bacterium | reverse complement strand
GGCGCCCGGAGCGCGCCGTTGTCGCCGTCTTGATCGACGACGAGCTTGCGCGCGCAGGACGATGGCGCTCGCGCTTGTCTGAGTCGTCGCTTGCAAGGGTCCGGACACCGCGCCAAAGCTCATCGTGCGGCGTTGCCTGCCGTGGGGAGTGCAACGGCCATGACGAGCGGCGCATCTGGATCCGTCGAGCAGATCGCCGAAGCCGAGGATGGGAGCGCGCAGGATCGGCAGCGCCCGCAACAGTCGCAAGGCCTTGCGACGATGGGCCTGGCCGCGCTCGGTATCGTGTTCGGCGATATCGGCACCAGCCCGCTTTACACGCTGAAAACCGTGCTGGGCGATGCCGGCCAGACCGATGCGAAGGTGCTCCTCGGGGCGCTGTCCCTTCTGGTTTGGACGCTGATCGTCGTCGCGACGCTTAAATACGTGCTCCTTGCCCTGAGCGCCGACAATGACGGGGAGGGCGGCATCCTCGCCTTGATGTCGCTCATCGGCAAGAAGGTCGGCCACGGGCCGGTCATCGTCGCCGCCGGGCTGTTCGGCGCCGCGCTGATCTATGGCGACGGCGTCATCACGCCGGCGATCTCCGTGCTTTCGGCGCTGGAAGGGCTGCCGCAGGCGGTGCCCGCCGTCCAACCCTATGTCCTGCCGGCGACGCTCGCCGTGCTGTTCATCCTGTTCTGCGCGCAGCCCTTCGGCACCGCCCGCATCGGCAAGGTTTTCGGGCCGATCATGCTGATGTGGTTCGCCGTGCTGGCCGTGCTCGGCATCTACGGCATCGCGCAACACCCGGCCGTGCTCGCCGGGCTGAACCCGACCTACGGCCTCGCTTATCTCGTCCACGGCGGCTTCAAGGCCTTCGCCCTGCTCGGCGCCATCTTCCTTTCCGTCACGGGGGCAGAGGCGCTTTACGCCGACATGGGCCAGTTTGGAAAGCGCCCGATCCGCCTGTCCTGGTTCGCCATCGTGTGCCCCGCGCTTCTCCTCAACTATGCCGGGCAGACCGCCATCGTCCTGAACGGCGCCCCGACGGGGGAGAACATCTTCTACCAGCTGTGCCCGCACGCCTTGCTGGTGCCGATGGTGCTGCTGGCGACGGCGGCGACCATCATCGCGAGCCAAGCGATCATCACCGGTTCCTTTTCCATGACGCGGCAGGCGGTCCAGCTCGGCTGGCTGCCGCGCCTCATCATCAAGCAAACGTCCGACGAGGGCTACGGACAGATCTACGTCGGCGGCGTGAACTGGATCCTGATGGTCGCCACGCTGGGGCTGGCGCTCGCTTTCAGAACCTCGGACAACCTGTCGTCCGCCTATGGCATGGCGGTGTCGACGACCATGCTGCTCACCACCATGCTCCTGTTCAACTGCATGCGTGCGAACTGGGGCTGGTCGCCGGCGCGCGCCGGCGCGGTCGCCGCCTTCTTTCTCGTCGTCGACCTCGCCTTTTTCGGATCCAACCTGCTCAAGTTGCCCCGGGGCGGGTGGGTGCCGCTCGTCATCGCCGCCCTGATCTACGGGCTGATGCGAACCTGGCGCGCGGGCGTCGACGCCGTTGCCGGCCAGCTGTTCAGCAAGTCGGCCCCACTCGACCGCTTCTTCGCCGACCTCGACGCGGACGGCATCGCCCGTCCGGAGGGCACCGCCGTGTTCCTGTCGCGCTCGCACGACACCACGCCGCAGCTCCTCGCCTGGCACGTGCGGCAGAACCGCTGCCTGTACCGGGACGTGCTGATCATCACCATCATCAACGAGCTGGTGCCGCGAATGTCGACGGACGACCGCTTCGAGGCGGCGCAGGCCTGCCCCGGCGTGTGGCGGGTCAAGTACCATGTCGGCTTCATGGAGCACGTCCGGCTGGAAGACACGCTGCCCTCCCTGGAGGAGCAGGGCTTGAAGCTCGAACTCGACAAGGTGGTCTTCTACCTCGGGCACGAGACGATCAAGCGTGCCGCGCCGGACAAGCGTCGCCTGCGCGGCTGGACGGAGACCGTCTTCGCGTCCATGGCACGCAACCAGGCTCACCTCACCGACGTGCTCGGACTGCCGAGCGACCGCGTCGTGGAGATCGGCCGTCAGGTCGAGCTTTGAACCGAACGTCGCACTAGGTCTTGATCCACACCGTTTGCGCGTTGACGAACTCGCGCGCGCCGAAATGCGACAGCTCGCGGCCGTAGCCGCTCTTCTTGACGCCGCCGACGGGCGTGCGCGGGTCGGTGATGGTGTAGCCGTTGACGAACACCGCGCCGGTTTCCAGGCGGCGGGCGATGGCGCGGGCACGGTCGATGTCGCGCGTCCACAGGTTGCCACCGAGCCCGAACTCGCTGTCGTTGGCGAGGGCGACGGCTTCCTCCGCGTCCTGCGCCACCACCATGGCCGCTACCGGCCCGAAGGTTTCCTCGCCGAAGGCCGTCATGCCGCGACGCACCTTGCCGAACACCGTCGGCTCATAGAAGAAGCCGGGGCCGGACTTCGGCTGGCCGCCCATCATCAGCTCGGCGCCCTCCGCAACGGTGGCCCTGACCTGCCGGTCGAGCCCGTCGCGCAGGTCGGCGCGGGCGATCGGTCCGATGGTCGTCGCCTCGTCCATCGGGTCGCCGACCACGACCTTCCCGGCCGCCGCGGCGAAGCGCCGGGAGAACTCGTCCGCAATGGGCGCTTCCAGGATGAAGCGTTTGGCGGCGAGGCAAACCTGTCCCGCGTTCTGGAAGCGGGCGGTGATGCCCGTCGCCACCGCCGCCTCGATGTCGGCGTCGGCGAGCACGATGTATGGGTCGGAGCCGCCAAGCTCCAGCAGCGACTTCTTGACGACCTTGCCGGCGATGGAGGCCACGGCTGCCCCCGCGCCGACGCTGCCCGTCAGGGTCACGGCCGCGATGCGAGGGTCATGCAGCAGCCCCGCCACGCCCTCGTTGCCGATGTTGAGCACGCCGAGCAGGCCCGGCGGCGCCCCGATCCTGGTGAACAGGTCGCGCACCGCGTAGGCGCAGCCGAGCACGTTGGGTGCGTGCTTGAGGATGAAGGCGTTGCCGCCGAGCGTGATCGGCACCGCGGCGCGCAGCACCTGCCACAGCGGGAAGTTCCACGGCATGATGCCGAGCACGATGCCGATCGGCAGGAAGGACACGTATGCCTCCTCGCCGCCGACGTCCACGCGCTCGTCGGCGAGCATGGCCGGGCCGTGCTCCGCGTAATAGGTGGCGAGCCGGGCGCACTTCTTCACCTCGGCCCGTGCCTCGCGCAGCGTCTTGCCCATCTCTGTCGTCATCAGCGCCGCGAGGTGCTCGGTGTCGCCGTCCAGCGCCGCCGCGAGCCTGTGCAGCAGGTCGACGCGCTCAGCCATCGAGGTGGCGCGCCAGCCGCGGAAGGCGTCGTGCGTCTGTGCCACCTGCGCCTCGACCCGTGCGGGGTCGTCGACGGGGTAGGAGGTGAGGACGGCGCCCGTCGTCGGATTGTGCGTAAAGACTTCGAACGGTTCGTTCCTGGTCATGGCGCGGTCTTTGTCATGGCGCGGTCTTTCGCTCGGCTGCGGCGCGATGCGCGCGACGCGGCGGCCAGCGGCGCCGGCCCAGAGTGTAGTATCCGTCCAACCCGTCCGATCGGAAATGGCTCCGCCTGCCAAAGGTCGCGTCGCGGGGCGGTGCGCTGGCGCACGACGCCCCCTTGCACTAGCGTCCCCTCGCTTTTATTGGCATTGCCGCCAGACGATTCGTAAAGTGGGAACGCGTTTTGGACGGTTCGGGTCGGCGCTGGACGCTTCGCACGACGGAAGCCGCCATGCTCGCCGGAGCCGTCGCGGTCCCACTCGCGCTGTTCTGCCTCGCCGCCTGGCAAAGCTTCAAGGCGACGGTGGCGGCGGCCGAAACGCGGGTGGAGCGCACCGCGCGGATCCTGGAGGAGCACGCCGACAAGGTGTTCGACACGCAGCGGCTGGTGATCGAGGCGATCAACGAACGGCTGCGCGTCCTTGACCGGTCGAGCCCCGCCGCGCTCGTCGATTTCCAGCGCTTCATCGCCCATTTCCAGACCGAGTTCGACCAGATCACGACGGTGGCGGTGACGGACGCCGCCGGCCACACGCTGGCCAACAGCCACAGGGCTACGCCCGACCCAACCGTCAGCTACATCGACCGCGACTGGTTCCAGGCATTGAGCCGCGCGCCCGTGACCATGCCCTTCGTGTCGAAGGCATACCCCGGGCGGATCACGGGGGAGCCGATCTTCAACCTCGCCGACCGCACGCCGCCCGGTCCAAACGGCGGCTTCGGCGGCGTCGTGGCGATCTCTGTCGACCGGGGCTACCTCGAACGCTTTTACGCCAGCGCCGAGCCGAACTACGACTACGGCGTTCTGCTGGTGCGCGACGACGGCGAGATCCTGGCGGCGGTGCCGCAAACCAAGCTGACGCAGTTGCGGCCGTACTCGACGCTGCTCGCCGACATGCACCGAGGCGTCGAGGGCGGCACCTACCAGTACCGTTCCAACCTCGACGGCATCGACCGCTTCCTCGCCTTCCGCAAGGTCGGCGCCTACCCCGTCTACGTGCGCTTCGGCATCAGCCGGAGCGCGGCGCTGGCACCGTGGCGCGCCACAATCAAGATCTACGGCGTCGTCGCCGCCCTGACCTCGCTGCTCCTCGTCGCCGCCTCCAGCCTGGCGCTGCGGCAAACGCGTCGCTGGCGCGACGTCGCCGCAGCATTGGAACGGGAAGGGCGCGAGCGCGCGCGCGTCGAGATGCAGATGCGGCAGATGCAGAAGATGGAGGCGGTGGGCCAGCTCACCGGCGGCATCGCGCACGATTTCAACAACATGCTCGCCGTCATCATCGGCGGCCTCAACCTCGTGCAGCGGCGGCTCGACCGCGGCGAAACGGATGTCGGCCGCTTCGTGGATGCTGCGATGGACGGCGCGACGCGGGCCGCGACGTTGACCCAGCGCCTGCTCGCCTTCTCGCGGCAGCAGCCCTTGAAGCCCGCCCCGCTCGCGCCGAACGACCTCGTCGCCGGCATGTCCGAGCTGTTGCGCCGCACCATCGGCGAAACCGTGCGTCTCGAAACCGTTCTCGCCGGCGGGCTGTGGCGCACGGAGGTCGACGCGGTGGAACTGGAGAACGCGCTGCTCAACCTCGCGGTGAACGCCCGCGACGCCATGCCCGATGGCGGCAAGCTCACCATCGAGACGGCCAACGCCCGCCTCGACGAGGACTATGCCGCCGAGCACGACGTCAAGCCCGGACAGTACGTCATGCTGGCGGTGACCGACACCGGCACCGGCATGGCGGCGGATGTCGCCGCCCGCGCCTTCGACCCCTTCTTCACCACCAAGCCCGTGGGCAAGGGCACCGGCCTCGGCCTGAGCCAGGTGTACGGCTTCGTCAAGCAATCGGCGGGGCACATCAAGATCTATTCCGAGCCCGGCCACGGCACCACCTTCAAAATCTATCTCGCCCGCATGCAAGGCGACGCGCGCGTGGCGCAACGGGGCGGAGGCCGCTCCTCGGCGAGACCCGTTGGGCCGGCCTACCGCCAGCCGACGGGCCAGGTGGGTCGCGCCGGCGAGATCATCCTGGTCGTCGAGGACGAGGATCGCGTGCGAACCGTCAGCGTGGAAGCGCTGCGCGACCTCGGCTTCACCGTTCTCCACGCCTCGGGCGGCGAGCGCGCGCTCGACCTGCTGCGCGCCCATCCCAGCGTGGACCTGCTGTTCACCGACGTGGTCATGCCCGGCATGAGCGGACGCCAGCTCGCCGCCGCCGCCGCGGCGGAGCGTCCCGACCTGAAGGTGCTGTTCGCGACCGGCTACACCCGTAACGCCATCTCCCACAACGGCGCGCTCGACCCCGGCGTCGAACTCATCTCCAAGCCGTTCTCGATGGAACAGCTCGCGCTCAAGGTCCGCTCGCTGCTGGATGCGCGCTGACGCACCATTGCGGCACCCGCCCTACGCCGCGGGGACGAGGCTGATCGGGACCGCCACGAAGCCGGCCTGCGCCAGGGCCTCGTCGAGCGCCGCCTGCGTCGCGCAACGGCCGGCGAAACGCCGTCCTTCGACGTGGAGGTCGAGGCGGCGGGCGCGGAACGGCCAGGGGTCGACGCTGACCGTGCCGTCGCCGACGTGCGCCAGGGTGACGCCGGTCGCGCCCGCGCCCGGCACGTCGGCGACCGTGCCATCGACGCCGCGGCACAGGTGGAGCGACAGCGCGTCGAGCGCCGCGACGAACCGCCTGGTCAGAGCGAGGTGCGCTTCGTCGAGCAGTTCGCCCATCCCCGGTATGTCCCGCAGCTCCCGGACCAACGCGGTCTGCCGGCGGCGCTGCGCCTCGAGGAAGCCATGCACCGTCGCCGTTGTGTCCGGCCGCGCGCTCCAGACCGGCGCAGCCTTGGCGTAGATGGCGTCGCCGTGGCGCGAAACCAGCAGGGCGGGATAGGCGCCGAAGGCCGCCACCGCCTCGACGCCCGCCGCCCACAACCGGGTATGCAGCGCCGGCGCCAGCTCGTCGTAAAGGTATGGCAGGCCGGTCGTCGCATTCAGCGTCGGGCGACGCTCCCAGTCGAGCCAGCCGATATCGTGCAGGCTCAACGCCAGGACCACCGCGTCGCGCGGCGCGGGTACCGCGAAGCCGTCGCCGCCCCAGCACCGCGCCAAGCGGCCGGCGAGCCAGGCGTGCGCCGGCTGGGTGATGAGGACGGAGCCGTCGCGGCGCAGCAGCACGGGAGCCGCTACGCCGCGAGGTCGGCGACCACCATGTCGAGCAGGGGGAAACCGGCGGCGCTGACGCGCAGGCGACCGGCCTGCGTCATTTCCACCATGCCGTCCTGCACCAGGGAGGTGATGCGCGTCTTGTTCAGCATACGGTTCGAGAGGGCCTCGAACTGCGTCGGCTCGATGCCTTCGGACAGGCGCAGGCCCATCAGGAGGAACTCGTCGCCCTGTTCCTCCGTCGACAGCAACTCGTCCTCGACGAGGCCGTGTCCGTCGGTTTCCACCACGGTCAGCCACATCTCGGGGTGCGCCTCGGTGGCGTGGGCGCGCCGCCCCCTCGGCGTGACGATACGCCCGTGCGCGCCGGGGCCGACGCCGACATACTCGCCGTATCGCCAGTAGATGAGGTTGTGCCGGCTTTCGCCGCCGGGACGGGCGTGGTTGGAAATCTCGTAGGCCGGCAGCCCGGCGCGGCCCATCGTGTCCTGTGTCACGTCCCACAGCGCGCGGCATTCGTCGAGCGAGGGTGGGTGGAGCTTGCCGGCGTTGCGCAGGCGCTCGAACATGGTGTCGGGCTCGATCGTAAGCTGGTACAGCGACATGTGGTCCCGCGCGCGCGCGATCCCAGCCTCCAGCTCGGCGCGCCACGCCGCCGGTGTTTGCCCGGGGCGGGCGTAGATGAGGTCGAACGAGTAGCGCTCGAAGATGGAGGCGGCGATGCCGACCGCCCTCATCGCCTCCGCCGCCGTGTGCAGGCGACCGAGCGCCTTCAGGTCGGGATCGTTCATCGCCTGCACCCCGAGCGACACGCGGTTGACGCCGGCGCGACGGTAACCGGTGAAGCGGTTGGCCTCGACGCTGGTCGGGTTGGCTTCCAGCGTCACCTCGCAATTCGGCTCCACCGTCCAGTTCGCGGCGATGGCGTCGAGGATGCCGGCCACCGTGCCGGGCTTCATCAGGGAGGGGGTGCCGCCGCCGAAGAAGATGGA
Source organism: uncultured Beijerinckiaceae bacterium (assembly GCA_964243435.1). GTDB lineage: Bacteria > Pseudomonadota > Alphaproteobacteria > Rhizobiales > Beijerinckiaceae > RH-AL1. The sequence goes on along the minus strand of CAXTFM010000026.1, from coordinate 3,753 downwards.
TGCGACGCGGCGCCCCTTGGTCAGCGCCGCGCGGTGGGTCAGCTCGGCGCGGAAGGCGGCGACGAAACGCTCCTCGTCCACCGCTTGCGCGCGGACGTGGCTGTTGAAATCGCAATATGGGCACTTCGACTGGCAGAACGGCCAGTGCACGTAGACCGCGAAGCCTGGGCTGCCCGGTCGGTAGATGTGGCCCGCCATGTGTGCTCCGCCGTTGCCGCGCCGCCCGCCGCGCCCGATCCCGCCAAAGTTCGGCCGTGCGGGCGCATCATCAATCGCCGCCGTGCGAGACTCCCACGACGGACCTTAAGATTGCGTTCACCACGTTTGCATATGCCCTGTCTGACCCAAGCCGACGGCCAAAGGAAGCCGGCGGGGCAATCAGGTGACGTGAAGCGCCCGTGAGCTACCTGCAGCCCCCGCCCAATCTGTCGCCGGTCGTCGTGGTCAAAGACTTCGGCGGCTACGTCAACGAATACGCGGCGCAAACGGAAATCTACCGGCGCACGGGTCGCGAGGTGCGTATCCACGAGTGCCATTCCGCCTGTACCATGGCGCTTGGGCTGCCCAACGTCTGCGTCTACAAGGACTCGGTGTTCAAGTTCCACCAGGCCTACGATCCGCGCAACCACATCACGAACTGGCAGGTCACCGGCGAACTTTACGACACCTACCCGGCGGCGGTGCGCGACCGGCTCGGCGCGCCGAGCAAGAGCTTCACGGTGATGCGCGGGACGGAGCTGATCGACCTCGGCATCCGCGACTGCTCGATGCCGAACCCGCGCATCATGGTGGCCTCCGCCAGCGCAAAGCCGATCCCCGATGGCTTGCTGGGCGGCGGAGGCGCCGGTTGGTCGGCGCTGACCGGTCGCCTCGGCGGGCTGATCCCCAATCTCGGCATCGCGCCCGAACCGGCGGGTCCGGGATCAACGGGTGCCGGCAAGCCGGTGAAGCGTGCGACGCCAGCCGTGCCGGTGGAAATGCTGGCCGTGCCGCTGCCGCCGGAGAAACCCGGGGAGGGCGTGGCGCCCGACGCACCGCTCGCGCCGGGCGAAGTGCCGCTGCCGCCGCCTCGGCCGAAGGTGCTCGTCGCCTACGTGCCGAGCCTGCCGCCCATTCCCTTCATGCAACGTATCGACGGCTCGCAGGCGATCCTGCCCTCGCGCTTCGTGCCTTTCCCGAAACGGGCGATCTGAGGGTTCAGCGCGGGCGCAATGCGGCGCCCGTGGCGCGCTGCGGCGGCGTCACGAAGCGCCGGCTCGTCTTGCGCTCGACTACCACGGTGCGCGGCCCCTTGTCGCGCGAGGGTGCGACCACGGTCAGCGTGGCGCGGCGGTCGGGCGCCATCTTCTTCAGCTCGGCCCGCGCTTCGGCGACCGGGACGCCCATCAGGTCGGCGGCGAGGACGACCTGCTGCTCGCGGTCGTCGGTCAGGCCCTGCGCTGCAACGAGGGCCTCGCCGAGCGTCGGCGGGTCGCGACGAACCCGGCGCGGTCCGTATTTCGTTTGCCACGTGGCCGACATGCTCACCCCTTCTGTCGTTCAAGGGAATTTAGGCATGCTTTTTTTGCACTGCAACATGGACCGCTGCATGTCTGCACGCGCAATGTTGCACGCGTCGCGTCAAGCGCCGTCCGGCGGCGCATTCAGGCGGCGCGTTGCCGGCCGCTGCCGTCGGCGCGATAGGAAAGGGCCTCGGCCAGATGCCGGCTCGAGACCGTGGCGGCGCCGTCGAGGTCGGCCACGGTTCGGGCGAGCTTGAGCACGCGGTGGAAGCCGCGGGCGGAGAGCTGGAGCCGGTCGGAGGCGTCGCGCACCAGCTTCTGCCCGGCACCGTCGGGGCGTGCCGCCTCCTCGATGAGCGCAGCCGGCGCCTGCGCGTTGCAGCGGATGTCGGCACGCCCCAACGCGAGGAAGCGCTCGACCTGGAGCGTGCGCGCCGCCGCCACCCGCGCCGCGACGGCAGCCGAGCCCTCGCTGGCCGGTGGCAGCATCAGGTCGGCCGCGGTCACGGCCGGCACTTCCACGTGCATGTCGATGCGGTCGAGCAGCGGGCCGCTGAGGCGCGCCCCGTACTGCGCGATGCAACGGTTGTTCGGCTGGCGGTGGCAGGCGTAGCCGGGGTCGAGCGCGTGGCCACAGCGGCACGGGTTCATTGCGGCGATGAATTGGAAGCGCGCGGGATAGGTGGCGCGGTGGTTCGCCCGCGACACGGTGACCTCGCCGGTTTCCAAGGGTTGGCGCAGGGCGTCGAGCACGTTGGCACCGAACTCCGGCAACTCGTCGAGGAACAGCACGCCGTTGTGCGCGAGCGAGATCTCGCCGGGCCGGGCCTGGGCACCGCCGCCGACCAGCGCCGGCATCGAAGCGGAATGGTGCGGGGCGCGGTACGGCCGGCGGTCGGTCAGCGCGCCGGCGGCGAGCGCCCCGGCGACGGAATGGATCAGCGATACCTCGAGCAGCTCGGCCGGGCCGAGCGGCGGCAGCAGCGAGGGCAGGCGCGAGGCCAGCATCGACTTGCCGGCGCCAGGCGGCCCGTTGAACAGCAGGGCGTGCCCGCCGGCGGCGGCGATCTCCAGCGCGCGCTTGGCGCTTTCCTGGCCGCGGATGTCGCGCAGGTCCGGGAGCGCGCCGCCACTCGCGCGCACCGCCGGTTGGGGGCGCGCCATCACCTGCGTCCCCTTGAAATGGTTGGCGAGCTGGATCAGCGACATGGGCGCGAGCACGTCGAGGTCGGCCGCCGCCCAGGCCGCCTCCGGCCCGCTCGCCCGCGGGCAGATCAGCCCGAGGCCGCGCGCGTTCGCCGCGATGGCGGCGGGCAGGGCGCCGGCCACCGCCGTCACCGTGCCGTCGAGCGCCAGCTCGCCCAGGGCGAGGTAGGAGGACAGCATGTCTGCTGGGATCGCGCCGACCGCCGCCATGATGGCGAGCGCGATCGGCAGGTCGTAGTGCGAGCCTTCCTTGGGCAGGTCGGCGGGGGCGAGGTTGACGGTGATGCGCTTGGCCGGCAGGGCCAGGCCCGAGGCGAGCAGCGCCGAGCGCACCCGCTCCTTGGATTCGGCGACCGCCTTGTCGCCGAGGCCGACGATGTTGAAGACGACGTTGCCGCTGCTGATGCCGACCTGGACGTCGACGGGTCGCGCCTCGACACCCTCGAACGCGACGGTTGCAACCCGAACAACCATGGTGCGGGGCCCCGCATGGCGACGCCCGAGCTTACGCCGGGGAAAGAAGGGCTGGCAAGGACGCGGTGCGCGCGCTCCTGCCAGCCCATCGGGAGGAGGTGGTTCAGGCGTCCTCGTCGGCGGTCGGTACGCCGGAGATCACGCGGCCGCGGCCATGGGCGAGGATCTCGCGCTTGCCCGTGTGGTTGGCGGGGCCGAGCACCCCTTCCTTTTCCATCCGCTCGATCAGCGAAGCCGCCTTGTTGTAGCCGACCGCGAGGCGGCGCTGCACGTAGCTCACCGAGCTTTTCTTGTCGCGCAGCACGACCTTGACCGCCTGTTCGTACAGGTTGCCGTCGTCCTCGACGCCGCCGGCGCCCATCGCCGACTTGTCGAACACGGCGACCTCGGCGTCCTCGTCCTCATCCACCGCCTCGCCGTCGACGTCGTCGGTGACGCTTTCGAGGTAGTCCGGTGTCCCCTGCGTCTTGAGGTGGGCGACGACGCGCTCGACGTCCTCGTCGGCCACGAAGGGTCCGTGGACGCGGTAGATGCGCCCGCCGCCCTGCATGTGCAGCATGTCGCCCTGGCC
>CAXTFM010000025.1:0-31136 GCA_964243435.1 uncultured Beijerinckiaceae bacterium | reverse complement strand
AGCGCCGCCGCTGCCGCCGCGCTTGACCCGGCCACGAACTGGCGACGATCCATCAAAGCATTCTCCGTTTCCGCTCCACACCGCCTCGCTAGCAAGGATCGAACCCGCTCGAATCCCTGCCGCGCTCAGGCCGCGCCGTTCTCCTCGACAAAGGCGCGGATCACGCCGTCGAAGTCCGCGTCGGCGGTGAAGCCGAGGCCGCGGGCGTAGGCGGCGTCGAAGCTGCCGGGCCAGGAGTTGACGATGGCCTCGACCGCCGGGTCGGGCGCCATGCGCACGCGCGCGGCGGCGGCGTCGCCGCACACGCGGCGAAGCGCGTCCAGCATGCCGCCCACGGTGATCGACAGGCCGGGCATGTTGACCACGCGGTTCGCGCCGAGCTGCGCCGCCGGCAGCTCGTGGCCGTGCAGCAGGTTGCGCACCGCCACGTCCGGCGACATCAGCCAGAGCACCGTGTCGGCGGCGACGGGGCAGGCGGCGTCCACCCCGTTGACCGGCTCGCGGATGATGCCGCTGGCGAAGCTCGACGCCGCCGCGTTGGGCTTGCCCGGCCGCACCACGATCGTCGGCATGCGAAGGCTGCGCCCGTCGACGAAGCCGCGCCGGCTGTAGTCGGCGAGCAGCAGGTCGTTGATGGCCTTTTGCGTGCCGTAGGAGCTGCGCGGCTGCCACACCTGGCTGTCCGGCACGACCGCCGGAAGGACGCCGCCGAACACCGCGACGGAGCTGGTGGTGACGAACCGGGCGCCACTGCCGAGCGCACGGATGCGTTCCAGCACGGTCCGCATGGCGTCGAGGTTGACCCGCATGCCGAGGTCGAAGTCCCGCTCCGCCTGCCCCGACACCACGGCGGCGAGGTGGAACACCGAGGCCGTGTCGGGGCCGATCAGCGCCGCGACCGCCGCGGGGTCGGCGACGTCGCCGGTCGAGGCGACCACGCGCGGGTCGCCGAACCCCGTCGCCGCCACGACATCGAAGGCGTCGATGCGTTCGACGCGGGCGGGGCGCCCCGCGCCGTCGCGCACGCCGTCGGCGCGCAACAGGGCATGGATCAGCCGGCGTCCGAGGAAGCCGGCCGCTCCGGTCACGGCGATCCGCATGGTGCTGGTCCCTTGTCGACGCGTCGCGGGCCAGGGTAGCGGCGGCGCGGGCGCGGGCAACCCGCCCTTTGGTCGCTTGAACTCCCACCTGCCGTCCGGCCCGGCAGCCCGCGCCGCGGAAGCATGCTAGATCGGTCCGAGACGGGCGGCGCCGGGCCCGCCCGCGCCGGGGAGGTCGCGCGTGAAGATCAAGGCCGCCGTGCTGCGCCACGTGGGCGTCGAGGCTCCCTACGAGCGAAGCCGCCCCCTCGTCATCGAGGAGCTCGAGCTCGACCCACCGGGACCGGGCGAGGTGCTGGTCAAGATCGCCGCCGCCGGGCTCTGCCATTCCGACCTGTCCGTCATCAGCGGCGTGCGCCCGCGGCCGATGCCGATGGCGCTGGGCCACGAGGCGGCGGGCGTGGTGGCGGAGCTCGGCGCCGGCGTCGACGACCTTGCGCTCGGCGACCACGTGGTCATGGTGTTCATGCCGAGCTGCGGCCATTGCCTGCCCTGCGCCGAGGGGCGCCCGGCGCTGTGCGAGCCGGGCGCGCAGGCCAACGGCGCGGGCACGCTGCTTTCGGGCGACATCCGCCTGCGCGACGCGGGCGGGGCGGTCCACCACCATGTCGGCGTGTCGGCCTTCGCGACCCACGCGGTGACCGCTCGGCGTTCACTCGTGAAGATCGACAAGAGCCTGCCGCTGACGGAGGCCGCCCTGTTCGGCTGCGCCGTGCTGACGGGCGTCGGCGCGGTGATCAACACCGCCAGGGTGCAGGCCGGACAGAGCGTGGCTGTGGTCGGGCTCGGCGGCGTCGGCCTCGCCGCGCTGCTCGGGGCGGTGGCGGCCGGTGCGTCGGAGATCGTCGCGGTGGATGTCGCGGCCGACAAGCTCGCCCTCGCCCGCGAGCTCGGCGCCACCCACGCCGTCGATGCCCGTGACGACGACGCGGTGGCGCAGGTGCGCGCGGTGACGAACGGGGGCGTCGACGTCGCCCTGGAGTTCGCCGGCTCCGCCCGCGCGCTCGACAGCGCGTGGCGGATGACGCGGCGCGGGGGCACCACCGTCACCGCCGGCCTGCCGCCGCCGGACGCGGCGCTCGCCGTCAACATCGTCGGCCTCGTCGGCGAGGAGCGTACGCTCAAGGGCAGCTACATCGGCACCTGCGTTCCGGTGCGCGACGTGCCGCGTTACATTGCGCTCTACCAGGCCGGGCGCCTGCCGGTGAACCGGCTGATGAGCGGCCTGCTGCGCCTGGAAGAGATCAACGTGGGCTTCGACCGGCTGAACCAGGGCACGGTGGTGCGCCAGGTCATCAGCTTCGCGGAATAGCCGGCCTCACCGGACCTTGCGTCGGGGACGCGCGACGAGGGCGATGGCGACGAGGAGGGGCACCAGCATGCCGGCGATGCCCAGCAGCCCGCGCCCGTTGATGCCGAGCTGGCGCAGCGCAAGCGCCGCCAGTACGGCGTAGCAGCCGACCACCACGGCGATGGACCACGCGCGCGACAAGCCCGCCGCCCACGCCGCGAAGGCGGCCGCAAGCAGAACGCCCCAGATGGCGACCACGGCGGCGGCGGCGAATGCCATGCTGGCTCCTTGCTGCGCGCGCTCCCGCGCCCGGCGCCCTTAACGCGCCGTTGACCCGGCGCGCGTCAACTCCGCGGGCAGATTCGGAAAGGGTGAAGCATGTCCGACACCGTTGGCCTGGCCGGCGACCGCATCCGCTCGTTCATCGAGCGCATCGAGCAGCTGGAAACCGAGCTGAAAGAGCTGAGCGAGGGCAAGAAGGAAGTCTTCGCGGAAGCCAAGAACGAGGGCTTCGACGTCAAGATCCTCAAGGAGATCATCAAGATCCGCAAGCAGGACGAGGAGGAGCGCGAGGAGCAGGAAACGCTGATGGACGTGTACCTGCGCGCGATGAAAGAGGCGGCCTGAAGCGCACCACGATGCGGGGAGGGGGAAGCGCGCTCCCCTCCCGGCCCGGTCAGCCGAACATGTCCGGCTGCTGCGCGGCGAGTTGGCCGTAGATCGTTTGGAAGTGCAGCCAGCCGATGAAGTCGTTGCCGACGTGTTCCAGGCTGTACTGGCACGTCTCGTCCGACAGCACCTGCGGCGTGATGCCGGCCGCCTCGATCGCGAGCTGCTGCCGGCAGCAGCGCTCCAGCGCGATGAACCAGAAGGCGGCGTCGTCGATGCTGTGGCGGCTGCAGGTGAGTAGACCGTGGTTCTGGTGGAGGATACCGCGGTAGCGGCCGATCTGCGCGGCGACGGACGCGCCGCTTTCGCGCTCCACCGCGACGTGGCCGGCGGAGGCGCCGATCACCGCGTGGTTCTTGTAGAAGCAGGCGGCGTCCTGGCTGATCATGTCGAGCGCGCGCCCGCTGGTGCACCAAGCGGTGCCGTAGGTGGTGTGGGCGTGGCACATGGCCATGACCTCGGGGTGCGCCTCGTGCACGGCGGCGTGCAGCACGAAGCCGGCGCGGTTGACGGCGTAGCGGCCTTCGACGACATGGCCGTCATGGTCGACCAGCACGAGGTTGGACAGGCACACCTGCGAGAAATGCACGCACATCGGGTTGGTCCAGTACAGCTCCGGGCGCTCGGGGTCGCGTACGGTGAGGTGCCCGGCGAAACCGTAGTCGAAGCCGTGCAGGGCGAAGGCGCGCGTCGCCGCCACGAGGTGGCGCTTGCGATAGTCCCGTTCCTCCGCGTGGTTGTCGAACTGCGGGATTTCCGGGAAGATCAGCCCGTCCTGGTCGGGCTGGTAGATCGACACCTTGTTCGGCTTGTCCAGCATGATCCACTGTCCTCCTGGGGTTAGCGGTTGACGATGCGTCCCGGCATGGCGAGGGCGACGAGGCCGCCCAGCGCGATGCTGGCCGCCAGCACGTAGACGCCGAGGTCGATCGAGTGCGTCCGGTCGATGATCCAGCCGATGAGGTAGGGGCTGACGAAGCCGGCGAGGTTGCCGACCGAGTTGATGACGGCGATGCCGGCTGCGGCGGCGCTGCCTGCAAGTAGCGCGGTGGGCAGGCACCAGAACTGCGACAGCGTCGCGCATACGCCCATCGTCGCCACCGTGAGGCCGATCATGGCCAGGGCGACGTCGCCCTTGAACTGAACGGCGAAGAGCCAGCCGGCGCAGCCGATGAGGCCGGGCACCGCCGCGTGCCAGCGTCGCTCCCGCCGTGCGTCGGAGCTGCGGCTGACGAGCACCATCGTCGCCGCGCCGCAGCCGTAGGGCAGGGCGGTGAGCAGGCCGATGGCCAACGGGCTCGCCACGCCCGTTCCCTTGATCAGCGTCGGCAGCCAGAAGCTGACGCCGTAGAGGCCCATCACGAACAGGAAGTAGGTCAGGCAAAGCTGCCACACGCGAGGGTTGGTGAAGCCGTCGCGCAGATTGTGCGAGGGCACCAGCCTGCCATCGGCGGCGACGTTGCGCGCAAGCAGCGATTTTTCCGCCGCCGACAGCCATCGCGCGCCCTCGATGCGGTCGTCGAGGTAGAACAGCACGGCGACGCCCATCGCCACGGAGGGGAGCGCCTCGATGAGGAACAGCCATTGCCAGCCGGCGTAGCCGTTCACGCCGGCCATGGCCTGGAGGATCCAGCCCGACAGCGGGCCGCCGACCACGCCGGCGATGGGGATGCCCGTCATGAACAGGGCGATCATCTTGCCGCGCCGCTCGGCCGGGTACCAGTAGGTCAGGTAAAGGATCACGCCGGGGAACAGGCCGGCCTCGGCGAGGCCGAGCAGGAAGCGCAGGGCGTAGAACACCGCGGGCGTGGTGACGAAGGCCATGGCGGCCGAAAGCACCGCCCAGGTCAGCATGATGCGCGCGATCCATACCCGCGCCCCGACCCTGTGCAGGATGATGTTGCTCGGAACCTCGAAAACGAAGTAGCCGATGAAGAAGATGCCGGCGCCGAGGCCGTACACGGTCTCGCTGAAGCCGAGGTCCTTCAACATCTGCAGCTTGGCGAAGCCGACGTTGACCCGGTCGAGGTAGGCGGCGACGTAGCAGGCGAAAAGGAACGGGATGAGGCGCCACGTCACCTTGGCGTAAAGCGGGGTTTCCGCCTGCGCGTCCAGCGAGACGTCGTCGAACGACACCGTGGACATGGGTCGCCTCCCTTGCTGCGGCGACCGGCTGTGCGGACGCACGTCGTTGCCCGGGAGCACAGCGGACCCGCGAGGCTTTGACAAGCGGCGATTGGTTGTTGCGACGAAAGGAGGACCGGCGCGGGATCAGGCGACGCGAAGACGGCCCATGCCGATGGGGGCCTCCAAGCGGGTCGCTGCGACCGCGCGCGTCCTGCTCCCGTCGAGCACCCGCCTGCGGTGACGCGCCACGCAGCCGGTGATCGCAGCGATGGGCACGGTGCCCACGGTCACGACCGGCTGACCTGGGGCCGACAGACGGCTCCGACACGTCAACGACGCAACCGGATCGCGAACGCCGATGACGGTGCGTCATCGGCAGGTGCTTTCGGCGAAGCATGTCGGGTCCGGGCGCGGGCTTGCGGGGGGGGGGGTGGTCGGGCGCCGCCCCGACCGTCACGACGCCGGCGCGAAAACGCCGGCGAAGGCGATCTCCGCCAGCGGCTTGCGCGGGCTCGGCGTTTCGCGCGCCCGCAGCGCTTCCGGCAGCTGCGCGGCGTCGCCCCTGCGCCCGACGGCGTAGGCCGCCTCGACGCGGTAGCCCTTGGGGACGTCGAGTTCGGCGAAGGCCCGGTCCATGTCGAAGCCGACCATGCCGTGCACGGCCCAGCCCATCATCGCCGCCTGGAGGGCGAAATAGCCCGACGCGGCGCCGGCATCGAGGGAATGGCTGTGCGAGGGCACCTCCTTCTCGGCGCCGGGCGGCAGCATCAGCGAGTTCGAGGCGAGCACCACGAGGGCGGACGCGTCCTTGGCCCAACTCCGGTTGAAGGGCACGAGCAGGTCGAGGAAGCGGTCGAAGTGCGGCGTGCCGCGCAGCGCGTAGACGAAGCGCCAGGGCTGCGAGTTGTAGGAGGACGGCGCCCAGCGCGCGGCTTCCAGCATCGTCTTGAGGTCGGCCTCCGCCATGGTTTCGCCGGTGAAGGCACGCGGCGACCAGCGCTCAAGGAAGATCGCGTCGATCGGATGATCGGCTGATCGAGGGGTGGACATCGGTGCCTCCGCGGTGGACGCGGCCTCCGCCGGCCGCGCGGATAGGCGTATACGATTTTCCGGCGGCCCGCGCCCGTTGCTCGACCCGGCGCCCACCGCGCGGCCCGATGGTCGGCGCCGGGAACTTCCAACCGGTCCGCCCCGTAACTATCGATGGAGCCACGCAGAGACGTGGGCACCGCAAAGGAGCTATCCATGACACCGATACGAACAAGCATCGCCGGCGCCGCCGTCCTCGCGCTCGCCAGCCTCACCGGCGCGGCCTATGCCAAGAACCCGACCGTCGGCGGCGCGCCGATGTTCGCCAACAAGAACATCGTCGAGAACGCCGTCAATTCGAAGGATCACACCACGCTCGTGGCGGCGGTCAAGGCGGCGGGTCTCGTCGACACCCTGGCCGGTCCCGGCCCCTTCACGGTGTTCGCGCCCACCAACGAGGCGTTCAAGAAGCTGCCGGCCGGCACCGTCGACAACCTGCTGAAGCCCGAGAACAAGGGACAGCTCCAGGCCGTGCTGACCTATCACGTCGTTCCCGGCAAGCTGACGGCGAAGGACCTGATGGACCAGATCAAGGCCGGCGGCGGCAAGGCGCAGCTGAAGACGGTGCAGGGCGAGCCCCTGACGGCGCAGCTCAAGGGCAAGAGCATCGAGATCGCGGATTCGAAAGGCGACACCGCCCGCGTGACGATCCCCAACGTCGAGCAGTCGAACGGCGTGATCCACGTCGTTAATACCGTGATGCTGCCGTGACCACCGGGCGCCTGACCATGGGGCGCCTAGTCTGACGGGTAGTCGGATGAACGGTTCCGGTTCGACGGCACGACGTCCCGGCGGCCGGTTCCGTTCAGAAGGTCGGTGCCGCGAGGTGCCGGTCCCGCTTCTCCGTGGCGGCGGCCTCGGCACGGTGCATCGCCTGGTCCGCCGGCTCGTACCCTCCGAAGATGGAGGCAATGAGCAATTCGTCCGCGGCACGGCGCCATGCCAGCCTGGCGCGGGGCGACAGGGGCGGAAGCCCGGCATTCTGTCCGTCCACGCTCGGTGCCATGACGATCTCCTCGGCCACGGGAAAATGGTGCGCCGGCAAGGTTAACAAAGCCTTACCGCGCCTTGTCGCGATCCGCGGTGCGTGGCGGAGCGGGTTCGCCTCAGCCGGCGCGTCGCGCCGCGGCCTCGCCGAGGTCGGGCGCGCTGAAGGCCGGGGCATGGTCCGTTTCCACCGGCCGGGCATGGGCGGGCAGCAGCACGGCGAAGAAGGCGGGGATTGCGACGAGGTATGCGGCGGCGCCGAGGAACAGCACCGAGCCCAGGCCGAACGCCGTCGCGACGAGGGGCACCAACGCGGCGCCGATCACCGAGAAGCAGCCGTTGATGCCCCAGGCCCATAGGAACATCGTGTTCTTGCGCAGTTGCGCCAGCGTCGCCATCGCGGTCGGCATGGGGAAGCCCATGAGGAAGGCCGGCGGGAATACCAGCGCGAAGGACACGACGAGGCGCAGCCAATAGGGGTACGTGCCGATCGCATCGAGCGGCACGTGAAGGAACAGCCCATAGGCGACGAGCAGGGCGGCGATGCCGGCGAACACGACCGGCATGGCGACGCGGGCGTGGGGCAGCAGCCGTTCGGAGGCGAAGCTGCCGAGGCCGGAGAACACCAGCATGCCCGTGATCATCACGGAGGCGGACACGGTGGCGTTGGCCAGCGCCAGCACGAACTCTGCGATCATGCCGACCTCGACCACGATGTAGCCGAGGCCGAGGCAGGCGAAGTACACGACGGTGAGCGCCTTGCCCGGCATCCGCGAGAAGACCGCGCGCCAGCCGAACACCACGGGGATGACGATCAGCGTCGAGGCGGTGGCCACCGCGATGGCCAGCGTCGCCCACAGGATGAGGTAGCCCCACTCGTCCTGCACGGCTTCCAACCGGTCGGCGACGCGGGTGAGGTCGCCCGGCTTGATGTAGGCGGCGAAGTACGGCCGGTCGTTGGTGAGCGGGCGCACGTCGAACACGTAGCGGGCGGCGAAGGCGTCCCATCCGTCGCGGATCAGCGCCTGCCAGGCGAGGCGGCCGAGGCCCGTCGCCGGCAGCACGCTTGCTGGATCCGACGGTGCGTCGCCCGGGTCGTCCGCGCCGGGCGGGGGCTCGGCGCCGGATGCGCCAGCGGCGGCGAGGCCCGGCGCGGCGGGCTGGGCGCCGAACAGCTGCGCGCGGTAGTCGCCGAACAGCTTGGCCGCGTCGGACGTGTCGACGGCCATGCCGGGGTAGTAGATCTCGTCGAACGACATCCTGCGGGTGTGGTCGCGCAGCGCGGCGACCTCGGCGTCGGTGAAGCCGCCCTGCTTGTAGAGGACGGTGGCGGTGGACAAATAGCTCGAAGCCACGAAGAGCGAGCGCTCCAGGCTCGCCGGGTCGTGGGCGCGGGCGGCGGCGGCCACCGTGGCGTAGAGCTTGAGCACGCTTTTGGGCGGCTCCTCCTTGTTCCACATGGTGATGGACAGCACGCCGCCGGGCGCCAGCGCCCGCATGTAGTGTTCCATCGCCTCGCGCGTGTAGGCGAACTTCTCCACGATGGGGAAGCCTCCCGGCGAGGACAGGCCGGCGGAGTCGGCGAGGCTCAGATCGATGACGTCGTAGCGCTTCGCCGTGTCGGCAAGGAACAGCCGGCCCTCGTAGTCGACCACGTCGAGGTTCGGCTTATGGAGGATGTCGCCGGTGAAGCGGCGCAGTGCCGGGTCGGTGCGGAAGGCGTGGAGGATCGCGGGGTTGCCTTCCGCCACCGTGACGTGGGCTGAGTTGTGCAGCGCCACCGCCGTGGAAATGCCGCCGCCGAACTGCACCACGAAGGTCGATGGGTCGTGCTTGACGACGAAGGGGTAGATCATCGGCAGGTAGCGGAAATAGTCCGTTTCCTCCGTCGGCAGGTCGCGGATGATGCCCGAGGGTCCCTCGCCGTCGACGTAAAGGCCGAGGAAGGCGTTGGCCGGCATGGTCTTCAGGTTGAAGGCGGCGTTGTCCGACAGGCCCGGCGCGAAGTGGAGGTAGGACGAGGCATACACCTCCAGGAAACCGAACGGCGTGTCGCGGGCGTACACCCGCGTGGCGTCGGGGAACTTGCGGGCATAGGCCACGCCTTTGTAGTCGGAGGTCGTGAGCTTGCTGAGTCCGAGGGCCTCGGGCAGGGCGAAATGCGCGACGACGGTGAGGACCGCCACAGCGGTGAAGACCACACCGACGCGCGCGCCGCCGACGGCGGCGAACCATAGCAGGCTGCCCAACGCCCACAGCACGAGGGGCGCGACGATGAGGTTGCCCGGCGCGAACAGGTACATGGCGCCGAGGAAGACGAGGCCGCACAGCCCCGAGCCGGCGAGGTCGGCGAAGTACACGCGGTTGAACCCGGTCTTCGCGCGCAGGAACACCGTGCCGAGGAAGGTGGCGCCGGCGAGAAACGGCGTGAGGTAGAGCATGAAGTTGGCGAACAGCCGCCACTTCTGCTGAGGGTCCGACACGATGAAGATGGCGTTGAAGGGCACCTGCTGGGCGAGCAGGTTCGAAGCCACGGCGAGCGGCCCCAGCGCCAGCAGCGAGCCCGCGGCGACGCCGCGCCAGTGCCGCTCGAACCAGGGGCGTGCCACGCACATCACCGCCGACGTCAGGCCGAAGCCGAGCATGGCGAGCGACACGACGAGCGAGCCGAAATGCGCCCAGGAGCCGATCTGGAACACGCGCATGATGGCGATCTGCAACGCGATCACCGCGCCGGCGACGAGGCCGACCGCGCCGTAGAGCAGGGCGGTCTGACGGCGGGACGGGTCGGTGCCGGCGAGGACGGTCACTTGTTGTGCGTGCCCTGGATGTGGCCGTCGTCGGCGAGCTTGGTGAAGGGCACGAAGGGCACGATGCGGCCGTTGTAGATGTCGGAGCGGGCGACCGAGATCTGGCCGTCCTTGTCCTGCGACTTCACGATCTTGAGCACGTGCTGCGCGCCCGGCGGCCCGACGGGGATTACCATGACGCCGCCGGTCTTGAGCTGTTGGAGGAGGGGTGGCGGCACGTGGTCGATGCCGCAGGTCACGATGATCTTGTCGAACGGCCCGGCATCCTCCCAGCCGTAGTAGCCGTCGGCGTTCTTGGCCTGGATCGCCTTGTACTCGGCGTAGCCACGCTTGATGAGGTCGTCGCGGATCGCGCTCGTGCGCTCCGACAGCGGCTTGATGATCTCGATCGTCCACACCTTGTCGGTAAGGTTGGCGAGGTAGGCAGACTGGTAGCCCGAGCCGGTGCCGATCTCCAGCACCTTGTCGCCGGGCTTCACGTCGATGATCTGCGTCATGCGCCCCACGATGTAGGGGCCGGAGATGGTGACGCCGAATCCGATGTCGAGGAAGGCGTGGTCGTAGGCGCGGTCGAGGTTCTGCTTCAGCACGAAGGACTCGCGCGGCGTCAGCAGGAAGGCGCGCTTGTCCTTGTCGTCGGTGAGGTCGCGGTTGCCGACGAGACCGCGATAGCGTTCGAAGCGCTCGGCGAGGTAGCGCGGGTCCTCGCCGCGTACCTTCTCGCCCCAGCTGACGAATTTGGCCTTGGAGTCCATCGGCGGCGCCTCGACGGGCGTGCCGGCGGCGGGCACGTCGGCCAGTGCCGGTCCGATCAGGCCCGGGCAGGCGAGGCCGAGGCCGGCCGCGCCGAGCGAGGCGGCGAACAGGCGACGGTCCATCGGCCGGCCATCGAGCGGGCGGCGGTTCATCGGGCGGTACATGCGGCCTCGCAGGCGGGCTACGCGCGACGGATCACGCGGCGGGGGATGAGCGGGCCTGCTTAACCGCCACAAAGGCGGCCGATCCGGGGCAGTCCCCCGGTGCCTGGCGCCGGACGCGCGGCTGTGGCCGGAACGCAACAACCGTCGATGCCCGCCGACCGCGCCGGACGCGTCGAGGCAATCAGCAGCGACGATGGGAAAACGTCGCGCGCTTTCCCCACCGTTGCTCTAGAACGGCGCGACCCACGAACCCGAAGGGCAGCGGCCGGCGTATGAAGAACCCATCAACCGCAGCCCTCACGGCGACGGAGGGGCGGGCCGGCACGCCGCGCGAGCCGGGACAGCGCCAGCCGCAGCAACTCGCCGTGCTCGCCCGCGAGCTGCACGCGACGCGGCGCAAGCGGCAGCTGTCGCTGGAACAGCTCGCCGACCTGTCGGGGGTCAGCCGCTCCATGATCTCCAAGGTCGAGCGCAACGAGGCCGTGCCCTCGACCACCGTGCTCGCCCGCCTCGCCGAGGCGCTCGGCCTCACCTTCGCGCAGCTCATGTCGCACCCGGTCGAGCGCGAGATCCTTGTGATCGAAGCGGCGCGGCAACCGGTGCTGCACGACGCCGCGTCGGGCCTGACCCGGCGCTGCCTATCGCCCGTGCTGCCGGGGCGCGGCATCGACTGGGTGTTGAACACGCTGCCCCCGCGCGGCAGCGCCGGCGACTTCGGGGCGCACCGACGCGGCGTCGAGGAATACATCTACGTCCAGAGCGGCACGCTAAAGGCGGTGATCGGGGCGAGCGTGGTCACCCTGCAGGCCGGCGACGCCCTGTACTTCCAGGCCGACGCCAACCACGCCTTTACCAACGTGGGCAAGACGGACTGCGTGTACTTCCTCATCATCGACAGCTCGCGGCTGCGCGACTGACGGTGCGGCACGGGGCTTGCTCTCTTTCAAGGGATTAATTTCCCCTCCAGGGGAAGCGCGCCGGAGTTTCCGCCATGTCCGCCGTCAACTTCGCATCGGCCGCGACCGAGCCCAAGCAGTCGATCGGCGCGGTTCTCCTTGCGGGATCGATCGGCACCATCATCGAGTGGTACGACTTCCTCATCTACGCGACCTCGGCCGCCCTGGTGTTCAACAAGCTGTTCTTTCCCGCGGTCGACCCGGCGGTGGGCACCCTCGCCGCCCTCGGCAGCTATGCCGTCGGCTTCTTCGCCCGGCCGTTCGGCGGCGCGCTGTTCGGGCACTACGGCGACCGTATCGGCCGCAAGTCGATGCTGATGACCACCATGCTCGTCATGGGCCTCGCCACCTTCGCGATCGGCCTGCTCCCGACCTACGCCAGCATCGGCATGGGGGCGCCGGTGCTGCTCGTGCTGCTGCGCATCGTGCAGGGCATCGGCCTCGGCGGCGAATGGGGCGGCGCGTCGCTGATGGTGGTCGAGCACGCCCCCGCGGCGCGGCGCGGGTTCTACGGCAGCCTCGTCCAGATCGGCTTCCCGCTCGGCCTGGTGCTGTCGACCTTCGTGGTGTCCACGATGGCCAAGCTGCCCCAGGACAGCTTCCTGTCATGGGGCTGGCGCGTGCCCTTCCTGCTCAGCGCGGTGCTGTTCGCGCTCGGCGCCTTCGTGCGGCTGCGCGTGGCCGAAACCCCCGTTTTCCTCGACATGAAGGACCGCAGGGCCGTGCTCGCCAACCCGGTCGTGACCGCCGTCACCGAGGCGCGCGGCAGCTTCCTCGCCGCCGTCGGGCTGAAGCTCACGGAAGTGTCGTGGGTGTACATCCTCACCGTTTTCGTGGTGGTCTACGCCACCGGCACGCTCAAGCTGCCCAAGGCGCTGGTGCTCGACGCGGTGTTCTACGCCGCGCTTCTCGAACTCGTGACCATCCCGTTCTTCGGCTGGCTGTCCGACCGGATCGGGCGCCGGCCGTTCTACATCGCCGGCGCCCTGTTCACCCTCGCCTTCGCCTTTCCCCTGTTCACCATGCTCGACAGCAAGGCGCCCGGCCTCGTCACGCTTGCCGTCGTGATCGGCATGAACCTCGGGCACGGGCTGATGTTCGCGCCGGAGTCGAGCTACTTCCCCGAGCTGTTCAAGGGGCCGGTGCGCTGCACGGGGGCGAGCTTCGGCTTCCAGGTGTCGGCGGCCATCGGCGGCGGCCTGTCGCCGCTGGTCGCCACTTGGCTGCTCGGGCTTACCGGCGGCACCGCCGGCATCTCCATCATGCTTGTCGGTCTCGCCCTCGTCACCCTCGTCGCCGCGCTGTTCGCCCGCGAAACGCTGCACGACACACTGACGGCGTGATGCGCTTCGGCATCTTCATCTATCCCGGCGTCGAGCCGATCGACCTCGCGACCTTCGGCGTGCTGTCCATGGCGCGTCGCGTGGCGCCCGCCATCGCCATCACCACGGTCGCGCCGGCGGCCGGCCCGGTCGAACTGGCCAACGGGCTGACCGTGCTGGCCGACCACGGCGTCGACGACGCGCCGCCCTGCGCGGTCGTGATCGTGACCGGCGGCCCGGGCTGGCTCGCGCAAACCCGGCACGAACCGACGCTGGCCTACCTCCGCGCCGTCGCCGCGCGGGGCACGCTCGCCTCGGTCTGCACCGGCGCCATGCTGCTTGCCGCGAGCGGCGTGCTCGATGGCCTGCCCGCCACCACCAAGCGCAACGTGGTGCCGCCCGAGGAGGCGCCGCTCGCCGTCATGGCCCGCGACTACCCGGCGGTCGCGGTGCGCGAGGCCAGCCTCGTCGATGCCGGCCGGATCGTGACGGGCGGCGGCGTGTCGCTCTGCATCGACGCCACGCTGCACCTCCTCGCCCGAATGCTGGGCGAGGAGGTGGCGCGGGACACAGCCCGTCTCATCGAGTACGACCGTGCCTTCGCGGCGAACCTCGCCGGGTTCCCGCCCCTGATCTGAAGGTTTGCCCTAAAGGTCGAGGGTGACGCCGACGCGCGCGCGCGACACGCAGATCGCGATGCGGTCCTGCCGCTGGCCGATCGGAATCACCACGTCGCGGTGCAGCACCGTGCCGTCGCGATAGCCGCACACGCAGGAGCCGCACACGCCGAGTTCGCAGGAGGCCGGCAGCGCCATGCCTTCGGCGCGCAGCACGTCGAGGATCGAGCGCTCGGCGGGAATGTGGACGTTGCGCCCGCTGGAGGCGAGGCGCACGTCGAAGGGCTCGGGCTTGAAGTTCTCGTCGACGAGCGGGGCGAACACCTCGGCGTGGCGCTGCGCTGCCGGCCATCCCGCCGTGCCGGCGCCAACGGCCTCGACGAGCCGCGCCGGGCCGCAGCTGTAAACGTGGACGCCCTCGCGCGGCGGCCCGAGCACCACGGGGTCGAAGCGCTCGCCCTCGGCGGCGAACCATGTCGTGAGCTTGTCGCCGCACAGGGCGGCAGCCTCACGCAGCAGCGGCGCCTGCGCCGCCCCGCGCGCGCAGAAGTGCAGGCGGAAATCGGCGCCGCGCGCGGCAAGCTCGTAGGCCATGGCGAGCAGCGGCGTCACCCCGATGCCGCCGGCGACGAGAAGGTGCGCGCGGGCCTCCACCACCAGCGGGAAGTTGTTGCGCGGCGCCGACACGTGGGCGGTCGCGCCGGCGGCGAGGCTCGCGTGAGCTGCGGTCGAGCCGCCGCGCCCGGCGTCCTCGCGCTTGATCGCGATGGCGTAGTGGCTGCGGTCGGCCGGGTCGCCGCACAGCGAGTACTGCCTGACGCGCCCGTCGGGCAGGCGGAGGTCGACGTGGGCGCCGGCCGTCCATGCCGGGAGCTGCGGGCGCGTCGGGTGTGTGAGCGTGACGTGCAGCACGTCCGACGTCGTCAGCGCCGCTGACGCGACGCGGAGCTTCATGATGAGGCGCGCGCTCACCCCTCGTCGTCCAGCAGCTCGATCACGTCGCCGGGCCGGATGGTGCCGCCGCGCTCGATCGCGCAGTTCAGCCCGGAACGGTTGTATAGGGGCAGGAACACCGGCAGGCCTAGCAACTCCTCCAGGTACTTGCAGGGGAAGTTCAGCCGCCCGCCGCGCAGCACCACGGCACCGACCTTGAAACGGCGCCCGACGAGATGGTTCAACGGTACTCCGCGCACGGTGAGGTTGCGGCGGTGGTCGATTGGTTCGATGCGCAGCGGGCCGGTCTGCAGCGGCGGGTCGTTGCGATTCAGAGCGTCGAGCGCCTCCTGCTCGATCAGCGTGACCTCGCGCACGTCGGGCTTGGGCGAGTAGGTGCCCGTACCCTCGAAGTAACGGTCGCCGACGATGCCGCGACCGGCGATGCAAACCGCTTCCGCCAACTCCTCCATCTCGTAGCTCGCCGCGGAAGCGACGTGGATGTGGAGCAGCGTACCTTGCCAACCGACCGCGCCGCCTGCGACGTCGCGCGCCGCCGCGCCGGCCGGATGAGCGAAGGCGGCGACGTGCGCGCCGCGCGGAGTCACGGAAGCATGGGTCGCGTCGTCGGCTGCAGCGTCCGCCGCGGGTGCGTATGCGTCTGCCAGGGTCGGCCTCCCCTCGGGCACCGTGTCAGGTCTTGTACGATAATGGAGAAACTTCCTTCGCAATGGAAGTGCTGCCGTACTGCCGCTGCACCTTGTGAACGGGCGCGAGATCGGCTTTCTGGCGGGGTCGGCGCGCAAGGTGCCGGAGGACGCGGCCGATGAGTTCCCTTATCGACGCCGTCGCCGCCCGCGTCGTGCCGGGGCGCGGCAGGGCGGTTCAATTGGGCCGCATCACCCTGCACCTTCTCGACTTCGTGATCGCGCTCGGCCGCAAGGTCGGCGGCTTCTGCGCGCTGCTGGCGCTGGGCTGGATTTATTTTCGCTTCCTGGTACTCGGCCACGGCTTCGCGCGGATCCATTCGGGCGCGCCCGACGCCGACCTGCGGCAAACCATGTGGGTGGCGCTGCTGCTCATCATGGCCCAGGGCTGGGACATTCCCACCGACCAGATCGTCGCCCATTGGCGGGACATGCGCGCCTGCCTGCCGCCGCCGCGCTGGGCCAAGCCGACGGCCGCCCCGGCCGGCCGGCCGCAGCGGCGCGCGCCGCTGGCCTTTGCCGCGCCGGTCGTGGTGCATCTCGGCCGCTTCATGGATCTTTGCGTCGCCATCGCCAACAAGGTTGGAGCCTTCGCCGTCCTTCTCAACCTGCTGTTCCTCGCCGAACAGTTCGCCTTCGCCGGCGCGAACGTGCGCGCCATGTACCCGACCGCGGTCGATCCGACCGTGTCCTTCCTCGCCGACGTCAGCGTGTACGTCGTCGTGCTCGGCTGGTGGGCCATGCCGTTCGAGCAGATCGCGATCTTCTGGCGGCGCCTCAGGGGACGCAGCGAGGTCGCGTTGTTGAAAGATGAATGACAGCAGCCAACCGATCTCGCCGGAGGGCGCGCATTCTGCGGATCTACGGCGGACCCGCCGCGATCAGTTTGCCTTTTCCGGGTCGTCGCGGTGCTTTGCGCAACCGCCACCGGTAAGCCAATCGGCAGGGAGGGCGCGGATTGCCTCGGGTCGCGACGGCATCGGGTCCGGCTGTGCGGCCACAAAGGCATCAAGCGGCATGTGCTGGGCCGGCGGCACACGCGACCAGGTGATCGGCAACAGCGACACGGTCTGCGCTACCAAGCAGGTCGCCGGCCGGCTCGCCACAAAGGCGATGCGCGAATTCCTCGCTGCCACCGCCAGCCGCTTCGGGTCGCCATCGTGTCGACCGTCGTACGCACCAAACCCACGGCCCGCACGCTGGCCGTCCTAATGGGTGCGGCGTGATGTCGGGCGCCGCCAGCATCACGAAGGAGGCGGCTCGCCAAGCGGGCATCGCCGCCCGAAGCGAGGCTTGGCCGAGCAAGGCACGTCGCGGCCGATAAGGCCCCGGTCTTGGGAGATCGCAGCCCTTGGCCTCTTTCTCAGCAACGGATGATAACGGTGCGGTGATCGCCGTTGGAAGGCGGGTGCGGATGGAGGGCGCGATGACGTTGCACCATGGTAAGCCCCTTCGCATCGTGGTTGCAGCGCACTCGAGATGAGCATCATGGCGAAGCATCGCACTATGGCCGGCTCGGCGAGCCTCGTTCTGCTGGTCGTCCTGGCAACGTCCGCCTTTGCCCAAGACGCGGCGCCCGCACTCCCCTACTGGCGCCTGTGGACCGGCGTGGACGGACAAAGTCACCTGTCGCAATGTTCGATGGGCGGCTTCGCCCAGTCCAGCGCCGGCGGCCAATGGCTGCGCAGGGAGACGGGTTCCGCCGCCCTCGCCTTCGCCGTCGATCCCAAGGGCGATTGGCACGAGAGCCCGGTCGTGCAGTGGGTCACGGTGGTGCAGGGCGCCTTTTACCTGAAAACGCAGGACGGGGCGGAGGCGACGCTGGAGCCGGGCGATCTCCTGCTTGCCGAAGATCTCCACACCACGCCCGATGCGCAGGGTCAGAAAGGCCACGTCAGCGCAAGCCGGGGCGACAAGCCGGTGGCGTTGATGTTCGTCCAGTTTCCCGACCGACAAGCGGACCGGCAACCCTGCCATGTGAAGTGAGGGGGCGCCCGGCCGCCGCTGCCAGGCATGTTGCGGCGGAACGCAGGCGCGGCATCCCGAACTGATCGGCCTCTACCCACGGTGCAGAGCGAGGCGACAGGATCGCTGGAGAAACCACTTACGGCCAATGACGCTTCGCTGCCTGTTGTCTGTGTGGATGCCCGGCACCTGCAACGTCCGTCAGCGGCCTTTCTGAGTCAGCACGGGGCATTCTAGCTGCCGTCCCCATTCCCAGATCGGCGCGGTACTCCACCCGCCATTCAAAGAGCGGTCGTGTCGCCCTCAGATGCCCTGTGCACGTCGTCGAGGTAGGATTGCAGGTAGAGCCTGATCGCAACCGACAGCGCCTGGTTTTCAAGCTCGCGCAGTTCCGGGTCAGGGTCGGGCGGCCCGTCCAAGGCACCTCTGCCCCAGATGGTCGCGACCAGTCCGTCAAGCTCGTTCGGTGCGTGCGTGTTCATCCTGCCCTTACATAGGCCGGAGCCGGACCATGGAAATGAAGCAGGTTGCATCTGGCCTGATGCGTAAGCGCGCAGAGCTGGCCGCCGCCATCGCGTTCAGCCTCGCCATCCCGGCAGGCGTCGACGCCCTGACCCGGATCGGCGCGTCGCCGTACTCCAACGGAAATCGGTAGGAGGTTTCTGCTCCCGTCCTACAACTCCGACAAGCCTGAAGCTTTGCTGTGGCGGCGCGAGCACAGGCCGCCATCAAAGCACCAGAAGCACGCTTGGCCGGTGTTCTTGGGACGCTTGGACGTCGTCGCCATCACGGGTCCGTGCGACGGACTTGGTCCAACAAAAGGACGAACCGTCAGGGCGCGTGATCCAAGAGTTCACCACGTCAACCGTCCAAGCTGCGCTGAGTGCTGGCGTGCTCGACGGCGTCGAAATCGGTGGCGTTGATCGCCACGCCAGCGCCGACGGCACGCGGTGGCGCAAGCTGGTGCCTGATCGCGACAGGACCGCGGGCGACCATGGCGATCACTCATCCGCCTCGCAACGGCATCCGATCCCCACCGTCAGGTCGCGCACCCGCCGATCGCCGTAAGCGATCAGGGTTCGAGCAAGTCGAGGGCGGGCCCGACGACGCCGTCCAGGGTGGCCCGTTCGGGCCGGACACGGGCGAGCACCCTCACGCCCATCAGCACGCCCAGGAGATGGCGGGCGAGCGCCTGCGGGTTGCGCGCCTTTGCGATCGTGCCGTCGGCCTGACCGGCTTCGATCCGGCCCCTGAAGAACGCCTCGATCTGTTCGAGGACGGCGCTGACGAGCGCATGGAACTCGGGATCGCAGGGGGCGACGTCGAGCGCCGCGTTGACCAGCATGCACCCTTTTCGCTCGGGGTCAGCCAGCGATCTCTCGAGAATGTCGGCGAAGAAGGCCTCGACCGCTTGCCGGGGCGGCAGCTCTGCGCAACGGCGGATGCGGGCGGCGATGCTGCGGTCGACGTAGCCGTCGAGCGCGCGGCGGTAAAGCGCCCGCTTGTCCCCGAAGGCGTTGTAAAGGCTCGCGCCGGTGAGCCCGGTCGCGCCCTGCAGGTCACGGATGGACGTCGCCTCGTAGCCGCGGGCCCAGAAGCAGTCGGTGGCTGCCTTCAGCACGGCAACTTCATCGAACTCCCGCGGCCTTGCCATTCAGCCTGCGCCCCGCTTCTTTCCCGGTCCGACTTTCGTCGATGCGATCCGACCCTTGCCAGTCAGCTCTCTCTTATGCATTTTAGAACGATCGAAATAAAACTCAAAACGGGAACGTCGAGCCTGGCTCGGCGCGCGCCGCCCGGCCTTTCCCGTGCGGGGACCCGCCAGATGATCCGCTTCTACTATCATCCCACGCCGAACCCGGCGAAGGTCGCCCTGCTTCTGGAAGAAACGGGCCTTGCCTACGAGACCGTGCCCGTGGACACGAGCAGGGGCGAGCAGCACACTCCCGCCTTTCGCGCCGTCAACCCGAACGGCAAGGTGCCCGCCATCATCGACACCGACGGTCCGGGCGGCCGCGAGGTCCGCGTCTTCGACTCGACTGCGATCCTCCTCTACCTCGCCGAAAAGTCCGGGCGTTACCTCGGCACGCCGGAGGACCGGCCCGAACTCCTGTCCTGGCTGCTGTTCATCGCGTCGGGGCTTGGCCCCTTCTCCGGCCAAGCGGTGCACTTCCAGCACGTCGCGCCCGACGGTCTGGACTACGCGCGCCAACGCTATCGGCGGGAGGCGGAGCGGCACTACCGCGTGCTCGACGAGCATCTCGCCGGTCGCGCCTTCATCGTCGGCGAAGGCTATACCATCGCCGACATCTCCGCCTGGGGTTGGCTGGAGCGGGCGGCCCGCGTCCTCAAGGGCGAGGCGGATCCGCTTGCGGCCTACCCGAACCTCAAGCGACTGTTCGCCACGGTGGACGGCCATCCCGCGGCAGCCCGCGCGCGCGAGGCGGGCCGGGCTCATGCGTTCAAGACGGAGCGGGACGAGGAGGCCAACCGCGCACTGTTCCCATCGAACTACCCCGCAAACCGTCCGGCGGCGTGACCGGGCCGACCATGCGCCTCGCGATGATGGAAGCGGGCGGCATCCGCAGCTACGTCTGGGCCAGGCCCGCCCGCGGCGGTGCCGACATCACCATCAGCGCCGGCGGCACGCACCACGCCGCGCTCGGAGGGGCTGTGGATCGAGGGCGCGGCTTTCACCCTCCCGAAAGTGCAAGCGACGGACGCGCCCGCCTCGATCGGGCGGGAGGACGCCGTGCAGATCGCCGTCAGGTCGTGGGACGGGTTAGGCGACGTCCTCGCCTTCCGCATGCGACGAGCGGGCGCGCTCTTCCCGATCGTGAACCTCACGATCCCCAGCACGCCGATCGGGTTTGGCGGCGCCACCCTCGGAGGTGGGGCGCCACTCGCATCGGCGGTCGCCACCCCGTGCGCGAGGCGCACCTCGATGAGGTTCCGCTTCACGCCGATACGGGCGAGCGCGCGGCGTGAACGCCGACCATTTCCGAAGCGGCGGACCAGGAGACGGCGATGATCAAGGCCATCGTGTTCGACGCTTACGGCACGCTCTACGACGTTCAATCGGTCGCGGCCCGCACGGAGGAAGCCTTCCCCGGGCGGGGCGGCTACATCACCCAGGTTTGGCGTATGAAGCAGCTCGAGTACACGTGGCTGCGTTCCATGATGGGCCGCTACGAGGATTTCTGGGCGGTCACGCGGGAAAGCCTCGCCTACACCCTGGCGACGTTGGGGATCGCGGCAGACGAGCCTGCCGTCGAGCGCATCGCCCAAGCGTATAATACGCTCACACCCTATCCCGATGCGGAAGGAACACTGGAGCGCCTCGCCGGACACCGCCTCGCGATCCTTTCGAACGGCAGCCCGGCCATGCTGGCGGCTCTCGTCCGCCATTCCGGCCTCGAGCGTTTCCTTGAGGCGACGATCAGCGTCGATCCGAAGCGGGCGTACAAGCCGGATCCGAGCACCTACACGTTGGTCGAGGAACGCCTCGGCGTCGCGCCGAACGAGGTCGCCTTTGTGTCGTCGAACGGCTTCGACGTGGCAGGTGCGAAGAGCTTCGGGTTCAAAGTCGTCCGCATCGAGCGCGTGGCACCGGCCGTCCTGCGGGAGGCGATCGCCGCTTCCGGTTCGATCGGGCCGGCGACGATGTTCAAGGCGCTCAGAACGCAGCTCGAGGCGTGCGGCGAACCTGCCGACGTCACGATCTCAAGCCTGCATCAACTCCCGGACGTGCTGGCAGGCCTGGATCATGCCGGCGTGGCGCGATGACCGGGCCGGTGCGCTCCTCGGCCTCGGCCCAGGTGCCTGTCTTCACGAGGTCGGGCGACCAACCGTCGTCCATGAGCGGAAAGCGCAGCGGCAGCGCATCGGGCCGCAGCACGATCCGCGTCGGCGTGAACCGCCACAGGCGCTCCGCGCCCTCGAACGCCGCGAGCTCCGGCGCGTCCAGCGCGACTTCCGCCCCGCCCGTCATCTGGAGCAGGTCGCCCCTTTCCCAATCCACGAAGGCCAGGCCTGCGCGCGGATTGACCAGCATGTTGCCGAGCGTGTTGAAGAACCGGTTGCCGGCGAAGTCGGGGATGGTCAAGTTTCCCGAGGAGCCTACCCGTACGAAGCCCGGTCTGCCGCCACGGTGGGACACGTCGATCTGGCGGCCGTGCTCGTCGTCGACGTAGCTCGCGACGAACAGGGTGTCGGCGCCGGCGATCATCGCGCGCACCCGGGCATCTCCGCGGCCCATCAGGTAGGGAGCCATCGGCGACGTGACGCGGGGATCGCGGATCAAGCGTCCTGACCGCCGCTGGATATAGCGCGGGCAATTGCCGAAGCTCTGCCCGACTTCGATGGAGAACCGGCCCGCGCAGGCCCGCCGCAGCGTCCCATTCAAGCGATTGCGGCGGCGTGTCGACGCGTCGAAGCCGAGCAGCGCCACGGCATCGCCGTTATCCAGGCCGGCTTCGGCGGGGTCGGACGCATCACGCTGGAGATCGACCTCCAGGTGGAACGTGTCAGGCGCCTGGAGAAAGCCCGGCGCGCCCGCCCGCAGCGTAGCCCAGGCGTCACCCGCCCCGTCGACCGCGCCGAACACCGCGAAGGGCAGCAATGGGTAGAAGCTTCTATGCTGATCGCTCAGCCGGTCGCGGATGACGCGTCGACCGACATCTGCCATGCGTTCCGCCGCGCCCACGCTCGACTGCAAGGCGACCTCCCCGGCGTGCCAGGGCGAGCTCTTCGTATCGGCCGCAGCGGTCATGAGCGGTCCCTTCGATGCAGCGGGATCAAGCGGCGGCGTTCAGCCCGGCGGCGGTCTTCGGGAAAGGCACGAAGCCCGGCAGCGCCTCGATCCGGCCAAGCCACTCCCGGATGCGCGCATAGGGCTGAAGGTCGACGTTCCCTTCCGGCGCGGCGGCGACGTAGCTGTAGAGCGCCACGTCGGCGATCGTGGGCCGGCCCGTCGCCAGCCAGCTGCCGGCCGACAGTTCGGCCTCGATCAGTTCCAGGATGGCGTGAGAGCGGGCGATCACCTCGGCGGGGTCGAAGGGCCGCTTGAACACGGTGACCGCGCGCGCGGCGGCCGGCCCGGAGGCGATCTGGCCCGCGGCCACCGCCAGCCAGCGCTGGACCCGGGCGGCGCCGAGCGCGTCCTCGGGCAGCCAGTCCGCGCGACCGAGCTTCTTCGACAGGTAGACCAGGATGGCGTTGGAGTCGGCAACGATCGTCCCCTCGTCGTCGAGCACGGGCACTTGGCCGAACGGATTGAGCTTCAGGAACTCCACCGACTTCTGCTCACCCTTGGCCAGATCGACGCCGACGATCTCGCAAGGTACGGCGAGCAGGGAAAGGAACAGGCGGACGCGGTGGGCGTGCCCCGAGAGGGGCGTGTCGTAGAGCTTCAAGGCATGTCCTCCGGCAACGGCGCGTCCGATGCGACGACCCTGACGATGATCATTCATTGGGAAGGCGTGAACCATCGACGCACGCAATCGACCATTGCCCGAAGTGGAATAGTCCTCGCTCAGCGAGGAGTGCGAGGCGGGGTTGCAATGGATCGTTGGCAGTTGATGCGGATCTTCGTGAGGGTGGCCGACTGCGGGGGCTTCGCCAAGGCCGCGCGCGAGCTGCGGGTGAGTCCGCCGGCGGTGACGCGGTCGATCGCCGCTCTTGAGGCTCTGCTGGGCGTCCGGCTCCTCGTGCGGACCACCCGGTCGGCGAGGCTGACGGAGGCGGGGCGGCGCTATGTCGACGATTGTCGGCGCATCCTCGGTGAGATCGAGGAGGCCGAGGCCGCCGCTGCCGGATTTCACGCCGTGCCGGGCGGGACGCTGACGGTCACCGCCTCGGTGCAGTTCGGCCGGATCTACGTCCTCCCCATCGTCATGGAGTACTTGTCGCGCCACGCCGCCGCGGCTGCACATGCCCTGTTCGTCGATCGCGTGGTGAACTTGGCGGAGGAAGGCGTCGACGTCGCGATACGCATCGCCCACCTCCCGGACTCGAGCATGTCCGCGGCCCGGGTCGGCAGCGTGAGAAGAGTCGTCTGCGCCTCGCCGGGCTACCTCGAAGCGCATGGGACGCCGGAAAGGCCGCGCGACCTCGCCCGGCACGTCGTCATCGGGTCCGCTGCGACGGAGGCGTCCAAGGAGTGGCGGTTCGGGCCGGGGGACGGGCCGGCGGTCGCCCTTCGTCCCCGGCTGGTCTGCAGCACCGTGGATGCGGCGCTCGCGGCCGCGCTGACGGGGTACGGCGTCGCGCGCCTGCTGTCCTACCAGGTCGCGCCCGCCGTCGCGGCGGGGCGTCTGCGCATCGTGCTCGACGCGTACGAGGAGGCGCCGACCCCCATCCACGTCGTGAGCCTGGAAGGACGCCGCGCGTCGGCCAAAGTGCGCACCTTCATCGACCTTGCCGTCGACAGGCTCAGGAGCAACGATATGGTGCGCTGACAAAATCTCCGGCCGACGCGCCTTCCGTTCCAGCAGGCCAACGCGAACCGCCTCGCCGGCTGGAGGATACGGCGAATCAAGCGACCCTGCTGCCCACCTCGACACGCCAGCCGCTCGCCATCGCATCACGCGAGCAGGCCAGTTTCGGGACAGCAGTCGAGCTACTCGAACCATTGTCCGCCTTTTGGCGGGACGAGGACCTCGTGCCACGTCCGCAGCTGGTTTGCCGGGCTGCAGGTGCTGTCGCGCGTGATGGCCGCGCCGAAGGTCGCCGCGTTGGTCGCATGTCCTGTCCGCCACACCTCCATGCGGCGTAGCGACAAGAAGGTGTGGGCGTGCTCTCCCGGCCGGCGCGTCCCGTCCGGGTCCGTCGTACGCTGCCAGCGCATGCACGCGCAGTCCGACGCAAGCTGGTTGCCGATGGGACAGCCGTCGGGCCACCGGGGCGCTTCGTGGTGTCGGGCTATGACGGCGCCAGCAGTCTCACGACGGGCGCGGTGACCGCGAGCTCTCCCTTGGGCGCGGTGTACTCGCCGGCGGCGGTGCGCTCCGCCTCCGTCATCTGTTTCGGAATCCGCCTTCGCGGTCCCCTTGCCGAAGGACGAGCTTCGCCGAGGTTGCACATGGCTGGGACATGATTTGCCTGAGTGGCTTCGGAACGGCCCTTGCGCTTTTGACGAGGCAACGGCGACACGGCTTTTCAGCTTGACCTGTCGGTCGCCGGGGACCTTCGGCGTCCACGTGATGCAAGGATTGCAATGCCCCCACAGCGGTTGATGGCATTTGCGGTACTGGCCTTCGTCCTATCGACGGCGCCCGTGGTTCGCGCGGCGAAGGTCTCCGCGGTGCTGGACGCCGAAATCGTCACGTTGGGCCTGCACATCGGCAGCGCCTACATCATGCCGACGTTCGGCGACACGCTGTTCGCGCCAGACAGTAACGGCGAGCTCAAGCCGCAGATGGTCGATGACTGGTCCGTCAGCGACGACCGGCTCACTTGGCGCTTCTCCTTGAGCGACGCTGTGCGCTTCCATGACGGGGCGCCGGTCACGGCGGCGGACGTCGTGGCCTCGCTGAAGCGCCGGGGAAAGCGCAACGCGCCTGGCGGCAGGTTGTTGGCGGTCATGGCTGTGCTTGAAGCTGCCGACGCGGCGATGGTCGTACTGCGGTTTCGCGAACCCTGCGGCCTCGTGATCGAAACGCTGGGCGCCACGGGCGCTACGGCACCGTTCCTCATGCCTGCGCGCCCTTCGAAGACGCCCGGTACGAAGCAGCTAACCGAGACCGTGTGCTCCGGCGCGTTCGTCTACGATCCAGTGCAGCACCGCACTGGCGACCGGATGTCCAAGGGAAACGACAAGCTGGACCTCGCGAAGCCGCCCTTCGACGATCCGGCCATCCGCCGGGCGCTGCTGGACGCGGTCGGCCAGGAGGAGGACATCCTGCAAAGCCTAGGCTTGGACGAAAACTTCGAGCGAAGCTGCGACGAGTTCTTCATCTGCCATTCGCCCTATGCCACCGCCAACCCCGACGCGCCGCGCGGCTATTCGGTCGAGGCGGCGACCATCGACTAGGCGATGCTGCTGCAGCGGCGCACGCAGCGCGGTTGCTGGAACGTGTACGGCATCCACGCCCTCGGCTTCGACCTGCAATCGCCGCTGACGACCTCCCTGATCGGGTTCAACTGCCAGGGCTCGCCCGTGAGCAGCTTGGGGTGCGCCCATGAGATGGTGCCGCTGTTCGACGCCTTCAGCCGCGCGGCGACGCCCGACGCCCGCCGCGAGGTCGCCGGCCGCACCCAGGCGATCCTCTACGACCAGGCCCTGGTCGTTCCCTTCGGACGGTTCGCCCAGCCCGCCACCTGTCGCGCCGTCCTGACGGGGCCACTTTCCTCGGCCATCCCGCTGTTCTGGAACGTCGAGAAGAAGTGACACCCATGCACGACGTCATCGTGGTCGGGGCCGGTTCGTCGGGCGCCCCGCTCGCCGCCCGGCTGTCCGAGGACCCGCACCGCCACGTGCTGCTGCTGGAGGCAGGGCGCGACTGGCGCGCCGCGGAGGCGGTGCCGGCGCTGCGCTCGGCCAACATCATCCCCTTCATGCAAGATCCCGCGCATCAGGCGGACTGGCAGTGGCCGAATCTGATGGCGCGCCGCACGGCGGCGCAGGCGCCGCGTTTCTATTGGCGGGGACGCGCGCTCGGCGGCAGTTCCACCGTCAACGCGCAGATCGCGATCCGCGGGGTTCCCGCCGCCTTCGACGCCTGGGCGGCGAGCGGATGCGAGGGCTGGGCGGCGGCGGACGTGTGGCCGCTGTTCGACCTGATCGAGGACGACGAGGCCGGTGCTGCGCCGGGCACCCGCCATGCCGGGCCGCTGCCCGTCTACCGCGCACCGTTCGGACAATGGGGCCCGGTCGACCTCGCCCTGCGCGAGGCTGCGCTCGCCTGCGGCTATCCCTGGAAGGAGAACCAGAACGCGCCGGCGGGCGAAGGCATTTCCTGCCATCCCATCAACAGCCGCGACGGGCTGCGCGTGACCACCAACGACGCCTATCTCGAGCCGGCGCGCGACCGCACGAACCTCGTGATCCGCGGCGAGGCCCTGGTGGACCGCGTGCTGTTTGACGGTCGGCGCGCGGTCGGCGTGCGGGTGCGCTTCGGCGCCGGCGGCTGGCAGGACGTCCACGGGCGGGAGATCGTGCTCGCCGCCGGCGCCGTGCACTCCCCGGCCATCCTGCTGCGTTCGGGCGTCGGCCCGGCCGACCGTCTGGGCGCCCTCGGCGTCCCCGTCCTCCAGGCCCACGATGCCGTCGGCCGCCACTTGATGGATCATCCCATCATCCACGCCACGCTGCACCTCAAGGCGGAACACCGCGCCCGCGGCCTCGACGCGCGTCACACCAACTGCTGCGTCACCTACAGCAGCGGTGTCGCCGGCGGCGGCGAGCGCGACATGATCCTGGTCGGCTACAACCATCGCGGCGGCATCGGGGCGGAGCCCGGCCACTTGGGTGCGATCGGCGCCGGACTCTACGAGGCGTTCTCGCGCGGCGAACTCGTCCTGACCTCGTCAGACCCCGCCATCGATCCGGTGCTGGAAGAGAACATGCTGTCCGACCCGCGCGACCGCGCCCGCATGCGCGACGCCGTGCGGCGGCTTGCCGACCTGTGCGCGCACCCCGCCGTGGCCGGGCTGTGCGATGATATTCTGCTGGCCAGGACACGCTTCACCCCCGCCGAGGCCGCCGCGCTGCCGGAGCGGGTGCTGGATGATGTGCTGTTGCAGGAGGTGGCCGACATCCAGCATGCGGCGGGAACCTGCCGCATGAGCGGACATGGCGACCCGAGCGGCGTGGTCGACCCCGACCTGCGGGTCCGCGGCATCGACGGCCTGCGGGTCTGCGACGCCTCCGTCATGCCTGCGGACTGCCGCGCCAACCTGCACTTCACTTGCGTGATGATCGGCGAGAACCTCGCGCGGCGCATGCGTGCGGGATCGCCGTCACGGTAACCCTGCAGTCGTCATGACTGCCGTGCCCGGGCGGGGCGCCAATGGAGTGCGGGGCGAGGCCGCCCGCTACGCGGCGCCCGCGCGCGGCGTCACGCTGCGGCGCGCGTTTCGATGCCGAGCGCCAGCCAGCGATCGGCCTCCAGCGCCGCCATGCAGCCCATGCCGGCGGCAGTGACGGCTTGGCGCCACACGTCATCGGTCACGTCGCCCGCCGCGAACACCCCGGGAATGTTGGTCGCGGTCGAGCCGACAGCGGTCGCGATGTAGCCGTTCGCCTTCAACGCGAGCTGCCCACGGAACAGGTCCGTTGCCGGCTGGTGCCCGATGGCGATGAACACGCCGTGTGTCGCGAGATCGCGCACCTCGCCCGTTACCGTGCTCCTGATGCGCAGGCCGGTGACGCCGAGTGGTTCGTGCGTACCGAGGACCTCCTCTGCCGCATGATTCCACACGACCTCGACGTTGGGCGCCTTGAACAGCCGTTCGCGCAGGATGCGCTCGGCGCGAAAGCTGTCACCACGATGCACCACGGTGACGTGACGTGCGAGCTGGCTGAGGTAGAGAGCCTCCTCCACCGCCGAATTGCCGCCGCCGACCACCACGACGTCCTTCCCGCGATAAAAGAAGCCGTCACAGGTCGCGCAGGCGGAGACGCCGAATCCCTTGAACATCTCCTCGGACGGCAGGCCGAGCCATTTGGCCTTGGCGCCCGTCGCCACGATCACCACGTCCGCCGTGTACGACGTCCCGCTGTCGCCCTTGAGGCGGAACGGACGCTGGGACAGGTCCGCCTCGACGATGTGATCGGACACCATGCGCGTGCCGACGTGCTCGGCCTGCCGCCGCATTTGTTCCA
Source organism: uncultured Beijerinckiaceae bacterium (assembly GCA_964243435.1). GTDB lineage: Bacteria > Pseudomonadota > Alphaproteobacteria > Rhizobiales > Beijerinckiaceae > RH-AL1. The sequence continues at coordinate 2,818 of CAXTFM010000025.1, read as the reverse complement.
TCAACCAGGGGCCTTGAATGGGATCGGCGAAACCGGGGTAGTTCTCGACGTCGCTGGTGATCATCAACTGTCCCCCGGGTTCGAAGCCCGAGATCAGCATCGGCGCCAGCATGGCGCGCGCGGCATAAACCGCGGCGGTGTACCCGGCCGGGCCCGAGCCGACGATGACCACAGGAGCGTGCTGGGTGGATGAAACCTCGTCCATGATGCCTCGTCCGAGATCCGAGCCGCAGCGGTCGTTGAACACCGACGGTCGTCGAAAACAGTGAATGAAGCGCCGCCAGCCTTGCCGGACGCGCGCTGCTTCACGTCATATAAGCTGATTGCGCTCCTTTGACATGCGGCGCGCGCGAGCAGTCGGTCCGATGGGACATCCTTCACCCGACGGAACGTTGCCTTCACCGAAGTGCCGTTGGACGCGTGCCGAACCCTGGCACGTCGCAACCAAGGGTTCGGCTGTCTGATCCCAGGCTTTGTCGGTGCAGCCTTCTCGCGCAGGCGGAAGGACGAACCAGGGGTCAAGTCCTCTCCTGCGAACGCCACCACGACAATGGTCCGGCGAGCGATACGGCCCGTCAGCAGAGCCGGAGGACCCTGGCCAGGCATGACGGCATCGCCCAACGCACCCCGTGGCAAGTGGGCGGCGCGCACCCCTAGATCACCCCCCAGCGCACCAGCGTGCGCCGCTCGACCGTGCGGAAGACGATGTTCTCGACCGCCAGGCCGATCAGGATCACCGTGAGTAGGCCGGCGAACACTTCGGGGATATTGAGCAGGTTCTTGTTCTCGAAAATGAACCAGCCGAGGCCGCCGGACCCCGAACTGACGCCGAACACCAGTTCCGCCGCAATCAGCGTGCGCCACGCGAAGGCCCAGCCGATCTTGAGCCCGGTGAGAATCGAGGGGAAGGCGGCGGGGATGAGGATCTTCGCCACGAAGCGCGGACCGCGCAGGCCGTAGTTCCGCCCCACCATCTTCAGCGTCCGGCTGACGGCGAGGAAGCCGGCATGGGTGTTCAGCGCGATCACCCAGGTGACGGAATTGATGAGCACGAAGATGAGGCTGCCGTCGCCGAGGCCGAACCAGATCAGGGCGAGCGGCAGCAGCGCCACCGCCGGCAGCGGGTTCAGCATCGCCGTCACCGTTTCAAGGACGTCGGCGCCGACCCGCGAGGCGATGGCCAGCACCGTCAGCAAGGCGGCGAGGGCGACGCCGCAGGCATAGCCCATCAGCAGCACCCGCAGCGACGTCGCCGCGCGCTGCAGCAGCACGCCCGAAGTCACGCCGTCGGCGAAGGCGCGCAGCGTCGCCGAGAAGGTCGGAAACAGCAGCTCGTTGTCGAGGACGCGCGCGTACGCCTCCCATACCGCCGCGAGCGCGACCAGGATGAGGAGCTTGCGAAGCCAAGCCCGGTTGAGCAGGCGCTCGGCGGCGGAAAGCGGCTTCTCGACCACCGCGACCTGCGGGATCGATGCGGCGTCCCTGACGATCTCCGGCCGACCCAGAGTCGAGGCTTCGGGCTGCCCGGCTACGGTAACCTCAAGCATGCCCCGCCTCCCCCATCTCGTCGGCGAACAGCATGCGCTGGATGCGCCGCTCCAGCGCGGCGACATCGACGCCGGCGGCACCGCCGTTCAGTTCGGCCAGAACCTGCCCCGGATGCGGCGACAGCAGCAGGATGCGGGTGCCGACCTTGATCGCCTCGGGGATGGAATGGGTGACGAAGAGCACGGTGAAGCGCGTGTCGTCCCACAAGCGCAGCAGTTCGTCCTGCATGCGGCGGCGGGTGAGCGCGTCGAGCGCGGCGAAAGGCTCGTCCATCAGCAGGATGTCGGGCTCCATCGCCATGCCCCGCGCGATGGCGACGCGCTGCTTCATGCCGCCGGACAGGGTGTGGGGGTAGCTGTCGGCGAACTTCGTCAGCTTGACCTTGTCGATGTAGTGCATCGCCCGCTCGTCCGCCTCGGGCTTGCGGAGGCGGCGTGAGGCTTCGAGCGCGAAGCGCACGTTCTCACGCACCGTCTTCCAGGGCAGCAGCTGGTCGAACTCCTGGAACACCATCATCCGGTCGGGGCCGGGCTGGGTGATGAGCTGCCCGTTGAGGCGCATCGTCCCCTCCGTCGGGGCGAGATAGCCGCCGACCGCCTTGAGCAGGGTCGACTTCCCGCAGCCGGACGGTCCGAGCAGGACGAACCTGTCGCCTTCGAGGATGCGGAAGTCGACCCGGTAGGTCGCCGTCACGATCACGTTTGACGTCTTGTACTGCAGCGTGACGCCGTTGACGTCGAGGAGGGGCGCCAGGGACGCATCCGTCACTTGCCCCGCCGTCTCTTCGGGCACGGCGGTGGACCGCGTCGACGCCGCCCGGCTCGCGGCGGCGAGGGGCGGCAGCGTGCCGGTATGGGCGGCCGACATGCCGCGTCGGCTCGTGACGAGCTTGCTCGTGCGCCATTCCATGACCACGCATCTCCTCCCCGGGAAAACCGCGCCGATGGTCGGCGACGGGCCGGCGCGCACGCGTTTCTTGTTCGTCAGCCCGGATCGTCGCCTGTGGCGCGGCGCCCGGACACGACCCTGGCGGCGGAACGACGCCGGGGCATGCTCCAGCCTTAGCAAGACCGGGCCGGGCCGGCAAAGAGCGACCTCCTCGAGCGGCATCCGCCAAACAGGGTGTGCGCCGTGCAAGGGACCCCGTCACGGCAGATGGCCGACGCGCATGCGTGAACCGGCTTGTCCGCCGCTGAGTCCACCGCACGTTCCGCGCTGCCAAGCTCGACCTCGTTTCCTGGGATCTTTGCCGGCGCGGCGGTGGACGGGC
>CAXTFM010000024.1:0-31863 GCA_964243435.1 uncultured Beijerinckiaceae bacterium | reverse complement strand
CTCCAGCGCGGCGAGGGCGGCGGCGTCGGGCAGCCGCGCCCAATCCGCCGCGGCGAGCCCGGCGACCGGGTACGGCACGGGGTTGATGCCCGTCGACAGGTCGATCCACGGCTGCGCCGCCGCCGGGAACAGCCGCCGCGCCGCGTCGAGGGCGCCCCCGTGCCGGGCGAAGATGTCGTACTCGCTCACGCCGGCCACCCAAGCGCGCGCCGGGCGTCCTGGCAAGCCGCCGCCGGACCGGGGTGCGGCAGTGCCGCATCGGCTTGAAGTGGGATTTCCATCCGCCGCGCATTCGTCATAAGTCGCGCCACGCGCAGTGGGTACGCGCGGGGTGGAGACGCGTGAGATGGAATGGAACCGGGCGCACGGGCCGCTGGCACGGCACGCGATGGCCTGCGTCCTCGCCGGTGGCCGGGGCAGCCGCCTGCTCGAACTGACGGACCACAGGGCCAAGCCGGCGGTGTATTTCGGCGGCAAGTCGCGCATCATCGACTTCGCGCTGTCGAACGCGCTGAACTCCGGCATCCGCCGCATCGGCGTCGCCACCCAGTACAAGGCGCACTCGCTGATCCGCCACATGCAGCGCGGCTGGAACTTCTTCCGCCCCGAGCGCAACGAAAGCTTCGACATCCTGCCGGCGAGCCAGCAGGTGTCGGAGAACCTGTGGTACGCGGGCACCGCCGACGCCGTGTACCAGAACATCGCGATCATCCGCGACTACGGCCCGCGCTTCATCGTGCTGCTCGCCGGCGACCACGTCTACAAGCAGGACTACGAGCCGATGCTGCAGCAGCACGTCGACCAGGGGGCCGACGTCACCATCGGCTGCCTGGAGGTGCCGCGCCCCGAGGCGACGGGCTTCGGCGTGATGGCGGTGGACGAGCGCGACCGCGTCCTGTCGTTCCTGGAAAAGCCGGCCGACCCGCCGCCGATGCCGGGCAAGCCGGACATGGCGCTGGCCTCCATGGGCATCTACGTCTTCGAAACGGAGTTCCTGTTCGACCAGCTCCGGCGCGACGCCGCCGACCCGCATTCGAGCCACGACTTCGGCAAGGACCTCGTGCCCTACATCGTCAAGCACGGCAAGGCGGTGGCGCACCCCTTCGCCCGCTCCTGCGTGCGCTCGTCGCGCGAAGCAGAGGCTTATTGGCGCGACGCCGGCACGCTTGACAGCTATTGGCAGGCCAACCTCGACCTGTGCGACGTGGTGCCGGGCCTCGACCTTTACGACCGCGACTGGCCGATCTGGACCTATGGCGAGATCGTGCCGCCGGCGAAGTTCGTCCACGACGTCGACGGCCGGCGCGGCCAGGCCACCGACTCGCTGGTGTCGGGCGGCTGCATCATCTCCGGCACCCGGCTGTCCTGCTCGCTGCTGTTCACCGGCGTCCACGTGCATTCCTACGGGCGCATCCACAAGACGGTGATCCTGCCCTACGCCATGGTCGGCCGCGGCGCGCGCCTCAGCAACGCCATCGTCGACCGCGGCGTGGTGATCCCCGACGGCCTCGTCGTCGGCGAGGACCCGGAACTCGACGCGGCGCGCTTCCGGCGCACGGCCAAGGGGGTGTGCCTCATCACCCAGCCGATGATCGACCGGCTGCGGAACTAGCGCAGCAGCGTTGCGGCGAGGTTCGCCCATTCCGCGTCGAGCGCGCCGTCGCACGCCGGCCGGCCGGCGCGGCGGTACCAGTAGCGGGCGTTGCCGTCGTCGCCCTCGCGGCGGTGGAGGTGGGCGTGGACCCAGGCGGCGTCGCGGCCGGGGTCGTCCTGTACCAGGACGTGCGCCCTCCCCCAGTCGCCCCTGGCCGCCCACCACAGCGCGGCGAGCGGGGCAGGCAGGCTTGGCGGGGGCAGCGGCGCCGCGGTCGAGGCCGTGAACGCGTCGAGCGAAACCGTCATCCGTCCATCCCCCAACCCAATTGCCATGCTGTGCCATGCCGCGCCGATGACGGCCCTGTGCGCCGCGATCCAGCCGGGATATGAGGGGTCGCCCGCCGTTCCGCAGCCCCGTGACAGCACACCATGACGCCGCGCAAAGTCGCCCTGTTCACCAACGAGTACCCGCCGCACGTTTACGGCGGCGCCGGCGTCCACGTCGAATACCTCGCCGCCGCCCTCGCCCGGAAGGTGGAGGTCGCCGTGCGCTGCTTCGGCGGGCAGCGCGCCGAGGAGGGTCGCCTCGCCGTGCGCGGCTACCCCCGCTGGGAGGCGGCGGGGCAGGACACCGACCCGCGCTTCGCCGGGGCGCTCGACGCCCTCCACCGCTCGCTCGCCATGGCCAAGGACCGGCTCGACGCCGACCTCGTCCACGCCCACACCTGGTACACGGACATGGCCGGCCTCCTCGCCGCCAAGCTGTGGGGCGTGCCCTACGTCCTCACCATACACTCGCTGGAGCCGCTGCGGCCGTGGAAGGTCGAGCAGCTCGGCAACGCCTACCACCTGTCGGCCTGGATGGAGCGCACCGCCATCGAGGCGGCCGACGCGGTGATCGCCGTGTCAAACGAGACGCGGGCCGACGTGCTGCGCCACTTCGCGGTCGATCCCGGGCGCGTCCACGTCATCGGCAACGGCATCGACCTCGCGGAATACCGCGCCGGCGCCGGCTCGGGCGAGGCGGTGCTGCGCCGCCACGACATCGACCCCAGCAGGCCCTTCGTGCTGTTCGTCGGCCGCATCACGCGGCAGAAGGGCATCATCCACCTCGTCGACGCCATCCCGCGCCTCGACCCCGCCCTCCAGGTGGTGCTCTGCGCCGGCGCCCCCGACACGCCGGCCATCGCGGCGGAGATGGAGGCCGGCGTCGCCCGCGTCGCCGCGCAGCGGCCCGGCGTGGTGTGGATCCGCGAAATGCTGCCGCGCCCCGACGTGATCGAGCTTTACGGGCGCGCGGCGATCTTCTGCTGCCCTTCGGTGTACGAGCCGTTCGGCATCATCAACCTGGAAGCGATGGCCTGCGGCACGCCGGTGGTGGCGTCCGCCGTCGGCGGCATCCCCGAGGTGGTGGCGGCCGACGAGACCGGGCTGCTCGTCCCCGTGGACCTCGCCGACGGCGCCGCCGCCGACCCCGCGCGCTTCGCCGCCGACCTCGCGGCGGCGATCAACCGCCTCGCCGGCGACCCGGGCCTGAGGGCGCGCTTCGCGAGCGCCGGGCGCGCCCGCGTCGAAGCGCGCTTCAGCTGGGACGCCGTCGCGGACACGACGCTGCGGCTTTACGCCGACGTGCTGGCCGCGCGCCACGCCGGTCCACGGACGGCGGGGGACGGGACGCCGTGACCGATCCCGCGACCCCCGCCGACTACACCGGCCTCCCGGCGGCCTTGCCCGCGCCCGTCGACGACGGCGCCTGCGACCACCTCCTCGGCCTTGCGCTTCCGGCCCTGCGCCTGCCCGCGACGCGGGGTGGCGAGGCGACAGGCGAGGTCGACCTCGGCGCCCTGCCCGACGCGACGAGCGTGCTGTTCTTCTATCCCATGACCGGCACGCCCGGCACCGCCCTGCCCGACGGCTGGGACGCCATCCCCGGCGCGCGCGGCTGCACGCCGCAGAACTGCACCTTCCGCGACCATCACGCCGCCTTCCGCGCGCTGGGCGCCGGCGTCTACGGGGTGAGCACGCAGCCGACGGCTTATCAAGCCGAGATGGCGGCGCGCCTGCACCTCCCCTACCCCGTGCTCAGCGACGCCGGTTTCGCGCTCACGGAGGCGCTGCGGCTGCCGACCTTCGCCGCCGGCGGGGCGCGGCTCGTCCGCCGGCTCACGCTGGTGGTGCGCGCGGGCACCGTCGTCCGGGTGTTCTACCCCGTCTTCCCGCCCGACCGCAGCGCCGAGCCGGTGCTCGACTGGCTGCGCGGCGCCGGCCGATGAAGCCGGCGGGGCCATGACCGCCGGCCTCCTCGTCTCGGCGCCGCGCTCGGGCGGCGGCAAGACGGTGCTGACGCTCGGCCTGATGCGCGCCTTCACCCGCGCCGGCCTGCGCGTGTCCGCCTTCAAGAACGGGCCGGACTACATCGACCCGGCCTTCCACGCGGCCGCGGTCGGCCGCGACGGCGTCAACCTCGACAGCTGGGCCATGCCGGCGGCGCTGCTCGACGCGCTGGCAGGGCAGGCGGCGGCGAACAGCGACCTGCTCATCGGCGAGGGGTCGATGGGGCTGTTCGACGGCGTCGCCGCCCCGCCGGGCATGAGCGGCGCCTCCGCCGACCTCGCCGCGCGCCTCCACCTGCCGGTGCTGCTCGTCCTCGACGTCAGCGGGCAGTCGCAAACGGCGGCGGCGGTGGCCAAGGGCTGCGACGCGCTGCGCCCCGGCGTGCGGGTCGGCGGCGTGGTGCTGAACCGCGTCGCCAGCGAGCGCCACCGCCGCCTCGCCAGCGACGCGCTCGCCGACGCCGGCTTCCGCACGCTCGGCGCCCTGCCCCGCTCGGACAGCCTCGCCCTGCCCGAGCGCCACCTCGGACTGGTGCAGGCCGGCGAGATGCCGCAGCTCCACGCCGTCCTCGACGCCATCGCCGATTTCGTGGCCGGCCACGTCGACCTCGACGCGGTGCGCGCGCTGGCGGCGCCGCTGCCGAGGGAGGTCGCGGCTCCGCCCGTGGCACTCCGCCCGCCCGGCCAGCGCATCGCGGTGGCGCGCGACGCGGCCTTCACCTTCCTTTACCCGCACCTCGCCCGGGGTTGGCGCGCCGCCGGCGCCGAGCTGCACTTCTTCGCGCCACTCGCCGACGAGCCGCCGCCGGAGGGCTGCGACACCTGCTGGCTGCCGGGCGGCTACCCCGAGCTCCACGCCGGCGCGCTTGCCGCCGCGGCGCGCTTCCGGGCGGGGTTGCGCCGCTTCGCCGCCACGCGGCCGGTCCACGGCGAGTGCGGCGGCTACATGGCGCTGGGGCGCACGCTCACCGACGCGGCCGGCGTCGTCCACGAGATGGCCGGGCTGCTCGACGCGTCCTTCTCCTTCGCCATCAGGCGGATGAACCTCGGCTACCGCGACGTCACGCTGTGCGCCGACTGCTGCCTCGGCCGGCGGGGCACAGTGCTGCGCGGCCACGAATTCCACTACGCGACGATGACGGAAGGCGGGGATCCGCCGCTGGTGGTGGCGCGCGACGCGGCAGGCGGGGCGGCGCGCGAGGCCGGCAGCCGCCGCGGCCGGGTGACCGGCGGCTTCTTCCACCTCATCGCCGAGCGCGGCGCCGCCGAGCCCGCGCCGACCTGATTGCGTTGCGCGCTAATCAATTTGGCTCGTTGCTTGCTTGCTGGCGCACGTGACGGCAACGGGAGTTGAACAACAGGGCATGGGCATTTTCGACGATCCGTTCGACGCGTCGCGGCGGCTGGAACGCTGCGCCTGCGGCCGGCACGCCAGCCAGGCCGACCACGATGCCGCCCATGGAGCGACGGCCGCGCCCGACGGCGACGCCCGCATCGCCCGCGTCGTCGAGGGCGCGGTGATGCGCGCCCTGTTCCCGCGCGACCGGGCGCGGCGCGCCTTCCTCGGTGGCGTCGGCGCCGCGACGGCGCTCGCCGCGGTCAACCACTTCCTGCCGACCGGACTGATCGCCGAGGCGTTGGCCGAGGCGGGGACGCCGGAGAAGACCGACCTCAAGGTCGGCTTCATCCCGATCACCTGCGCGACGCCCATCATCATGGCCGAGCCGATGGGCTTCTACCGCAAGCAGGGCCTCAACGTCAGCGTGGTGAAGACCGCCGGCTGGGCGGTGATCCGCGACAAGACGCTGAACAAGGAATACGACGCCGCCCACATGCTGGCGCCGATGCCCATCGCCATCTCGCTCGGCGTCGGCTCGAACCCGCAGCCCTTCGCCGTGCCGGCGATCGAGAACGTCAACGGCCAGGCGATCACCCTGGCGATGAAGCACAAGGACAACCGCGACCCGAAGAACTGGCGCGGCATGAAGTTCGCCGTGCCGTTCGATTATTCCATGCACAACTACCTGCTGCGCTACTACCTCGCCGAGCACGGCATCGACCCGGACCGCGACGTGCAGATCCGCTCGGTGCCGCCGCCGGAGATGGTCGCCAACCTGCGCGCCGACAACATCGACGGCTTCCTCGCCCCCGACCCGGTGAACCAGCGCGCCGTGTACGACAATGTCGGCTTCATCCACCTGCTGTCGAAGGAGATCTGGGACCGCCACCCTTGCTGCGCCTTCGCCTGCTCGAACGCCTTCATCACCGAAACGCCGAAGACCTACGCCGCGCTGATGCGCGCGATCATCGAGGCGACGGCCTACGCGTCGAAGGCCGAGCACCGCAAGGAGATCGCCGCGCAGATCGCGCCCGCGAACTACCTCAACCAGCCGGTGACCGTTGTCGAACAGGTGCTCACCGGCACCTTCGCCGACGGCCTCGGCACGGTGCGCAAGGTGCCCGACCGCGTCGACTTCGCGCCCTTCCCCTACGACTCCTTCGCGATCTGGATCATGACCCAGATGAAGCGCTGGGGTCAGCTCAAGGCCGACGTCGACTGGAAGGGCGTTGCCGACAAGGTGTACCTCGCCACCGACGCCGCCCGCCTGATGAAGGAGGACGGGCAGACGCCGCCGGCGGCGGGCAAGAAGACCTTCGTGGTGATGGGCAAGACGTTCGACCCCGCCAAGCCGAAGGAGTATCTCGACTCCTTCGCCATCAAGCGAAGCTGACGGCCACCGTCGTCCCGGCGCGCCGCGCCGGGACGGCCAACGGATCACCGCCATGAAGATTCCCTTGAACGTCCGTGCCGCGCTGGTGTCGCTGTTGCTGCTCGCCGGCTTCCTGCTCGCCTGGCAGCTGGCGACCTCCGGGCTCGGCAAGACGGAGGTCATGGACCCCGACTACGCCGCCCTGATGGGGCAGGCGGCCAACACCGGCAAGTCGGCGATGCCGGGTCCCCTCGACATCGCGGCGACGATCTGGGGCCACCTCAAGAACCCGTTCTACGACCACGGGCCCAACGACAAGGGGCTCGGCATCCAGCTCGCCTACTCGATCGGCCGCGTCGGGCTCGGCTACCTCATCGCCATGGTGGTCGCGATCCCGCTCGGCTTCCTCGTCGGCATGTCGCCCCTGATGAACCGCGCGCTCGATCCCTTCATCCAGCTGCTCAAGCCGGTGTCGCCGCTGGCCTGGATGCCGCTGGCGCTCTACACCATCAAGGATTCCGGCAAGTCGGCGATCTTCGTGATCTTCATCTGCTCGGTGTGGCCGATGCTGATCAACACCGCCTTCGGCGTGTCCACCACCCGCAAGGAATGGCTCAACGTCGCCCGCACGCTGGAGGTCGGGCCGTTGCGGCGCGCCTTGACCGTGGTGCTGCCCGCCGCCGCGCCGACCATCCTGACGGGCATGCGCATCTCGATCGGCATCGCCTGGCTGGTCATCGTCGCTGCCGAAATGCTGGTGGGCGGCACCGGCATCGGCTACTTCGTGTGGAACGAGTGGAACAACCTGTCGATCACCAACGTGATCGTGTCGATCCTCGCGATCGGCCTCGTCGGGCTCCTCCTCGACCAGATCCTCGCCAGGGCGCAGCACGCCGTGACGTTTCCCGAATAAGGATGTCCGCAGTGACGAGGATGTCGGGACCGATGTCGATGGTATCCCCGGTGCCGCTGCGCGCGCACGCCGCCGACGCGCACGCCGCGAAGCCCGACGAGCGCTTCATCTCCATCGAGGGCATCGCCCGGCGCTACCCCGCGCCGGGCGGCGCCACGACGACCATCTTCGAGGACCTGTGGCTCGGGGTCGGGCGCGGCGAGTTCGTGTGCACCATCGGGCACTCGGGCTGCGGCAAGACCACCGTGCTCAACATCCTCGCCGGGCTGGAAGCGCCCTCCGCCGGCGTCGTCGCCGTCGAGGGCCAGGCGATCGCCGGCACCAGCCTCGACCGCGCGGTGATCTTCCAGGGCCACGCCCTGCTGCCCTGGCGCACCGTGCTCGGCAACGTCAGCTATGCCGTGTCGTCGCGCTGGCGCCACGCGTCGAAGGCCGAGGTCGAGGAGCGCGCGCGTCGCGCCATCGCCACCGTCGGCCTCGCCGGGTCGGAGCACAAGCGCCCGTCCGAACTGTCGGGTGGCATGAAGCAGCGCGTCGGCATCGCCCGCGCGCTGTCGATCGAGCCCAAGATCCTGCTGATGGACGAGCCCTTCTCCGCGCTCGACGCGCTGACGCGGGGCACGCTCCAGGACGAGGTGCGCCGCATCTGCGTGGAAACCGGGCAGACCGTGTTCATGATCACCCACGACGTCGACGAGTCGATCTACCTCGCCGACAAGATCGTGCTGATGACGAACGGCCCCGGCGCCCGCATCGCCGAGGTGGTGGAGAACCCGCTGCCCGCGGACCGCGACCGCACCCAGCTCCACCACGCGCCCGGCTACTACGCGCTGCGCAACCACCTCATGGACTTCCTGGTGACGCGCTCCAAGACGCTGCGCGACGCGATGCCCGACGGCTACGACCCGCGCCGCCCGCCGCTCGTGCGCCCGGCGCTGAGCGAGCAGGACGCGCAGGCCATCGCCGCCGCCGTGCCGGCGGCCAAGCGGGCCTGAGCCGGCCGGCTCAGGCCGCCGGGGCGGGCCGCCGCGAATAGTCGCTCACCTCGCGCTGCAGGTTGTCGGCCTCGGTGCGCAGCCGCGTCGAGCGGTCGAGCAGGTGGGACGACATGGCGTCGTTGTCCCGCATGACCGCCAGCAGGCCGTCGACCGCGCCCTCCAGCGCCAGGGTGGCCGCGGCCTGGCGCTGGACGTTGCGGTTGATGTCGTGCGTCGCGCTCCGCTGCTGGCCGACGTCGGCGGCGAGGTCGCCCATGTCGCGCCGGAAGGTTTCGAAGCTCGTCGCGATCTCCTCGACGGCCGCCGCGGTTTGCTGAACCAGATCCCTGATCTCGGCGGTCTGCCCGTGGACCTCGCTGCTCGCCCGTTCGGAGCGCAGGGCGAGCGCCTTGACCTCGGCGGCGACCACGGAGAAGCCGCGCCCGGCCTCGCCCGCCCGCGCCGCCTCGATGGTGGCGTTGAGGGCGAGGAGCTGGGTCTGGTTGGCGCAGGCGCCGACGAGCCCCGCCACCTCGCCGATGCGCGTCGCCGCCCTGGAAAAGGTACGGATGGTGTCGCATACGTCGCGCGCCTTGGCGGCGGCGGCGCGCACGCCCTGCTCCCGGTCGGACATCAGGGCGGTCATCGCGTCGATGGAGGTCGACAGGGCCGCGCTGGCGCCGGAAATCGAGGTGGTGCCGGCGCTGGCGTCGCGGGCGGAGGCCAGCGCCTCCCGCAGCATGGCGGTCGCGCGCTCGGAGGCGGCGGCGAGCGCGCGCGCCCCGTCCGTGAGGTCGACCGCCGTGACCGACACGCGGTCGGCGACCGTCTTCACCGTGCCGTCGGCGGCGAGGGCGCGCACCGCGCTCTGCTGCAGCGCGTGCTCGGCGGCGAAGGCGTCGAGGTCGTCGACGACGGCGACGGCGCAGCGGTAAACGTCGTGGGGGATCTTGACCACGGTGGAGCGGATCACCGTCGGGCCGCCGTCCAGCCGCTTGAACGACCACATCCGGCGCACGAAGCCCTGCGCCTGATAGGTGACGTTGAACGCGTCGAGCGACTGCCGCTTCGGCAGGCCGTCGGGTTGCACGTCGGACAGGCGGTCGAGGATGTGGTGGCCGATGATCTCGCCTTCGTCGGCGAGGCCGAAGGCGCGGCAGCAGGCGCGGTTGGCGAACACGATCTCGCCGTTGCGCATGATGAAGACCGGCGCGGAGAACACGTCGAGCGCCTGCGCCTTGATCGCGTCGAGCGAGGCGGCCTCGCTTTCACGCGATGGCTCGCGACGGTTCAACCGCCGGAATAAAGCCGCCATCGCCAACCCGTCCCCCGACGCCACCGCGCCAGCATGCGACCAAATACCTCTTCACGCGATTAACATAGGCTAAGATCAAGCATTCTGCCGCGCAGCCGCCGGTTCCCGCCTGAGCGCGCCGAACTCGGTTTTGATGCGTTCCGCCTCCGCCTGCACCGCCGCGCGGTCCGGCGCCGCCATGCGGGCCAGCGTGCGGTAGGGCATGGCCATGCGCCCGTTGCCGGCGAGCACCCGCTCGTTGCGGATCATGAAGTCCCAGTACAGCACGTTGAAGGGGCAGGCGGCGGCGCCGGTGCGCTTGGTCACATCGTAGCGGCAGCCGCCGCAATAGTCCGACATGCGGTTGATGTAGGCGCCCGAGGCGGCATAGGGCTTGGAGCCGATGACGCCGCCGTCGGCGAAGGTCGCCATGCCGTGGACGTTGGGCAACTCGACCCATTCGTAGGCGTCGGCGTAGACCACCATGTACCATTCGTTGATCTCGTCGGGGTGGACGCCGATGAGCATGGCGAGGTTGCCCGTCACCATCAGGCGCTGGATGTGGTGGGCGTAGGCGTTCTCCGCCGTGGTGCGCACCGCGTCGCGCACGCACACCATGTCCGTCTCGCCCGACCAATAGAACCAGGGCAGGCGCCGGTCGGCGCCGAGCGCGTTCAGCGCCTTGAAGTCCGGCATCTTCAGCCAGTACACGCCGCGCATGTACTCGCGCCAGCCGAGGATCTGGCGGATGAAGCCTTCCACCGCGTTGAGCGGGGCGCGGCCTTCGCGGTACTCGGCCTCGGCGCGGCGGCACACGTCGAGAGGGTCGATGAGGCCGAGGTTCATCGCGGCCGAGATGATGGAGTGCCACATCCACGGCTCGTCCTTGACCATCGCGTCCTGGTAGTCGCCGAAGCCGGGCAGGATGTTGGCGATGAAGTCGTCGACGACCACCGCCGCCTCGTCGGGCGTCGTCGCGAAGCCGAAGCCTTCCAGCGCGCCGAAGTTGTCGGGGAACAGCCGCGCCACGTCGGCGACCGCGCCGCGCGTCACCTCGCTCGGCGTGACGAAGCGGTGGAAGGGTGGCCGCAGGCGGCGCGGCATCGGCTTGCGGTTCTCGCGGTCGAGGTTCCAGGCGCCGCCGGCCGGCTTGTCGGCGTCCATCAGCAGGCCGTGGCGCCGACGCATGTCGCGGTAGAAGAACTCCATGCGCAGCTCGCGCCGCCCTTCCGCCCAGCCGGCGAACTCGGCCGGGGTGCACAGGTAGCGGTCGTCCTCGCGGATGAGGAAGGGCACGTTGGACTGCCGGGCGAAACCCTCGAACTCGGCCATCAGCCGGTATTCGCCGGGCGCGGTGACGACCACGGCCTCGTAGGCGCGCTCCGCCAGCGCGCGCCGCACCTCGCCGAGCAGGGTGCCCGCGTTGCCGGCGTCCTCCAGGCCGACGTAGCGCACGTCGACGCCGCGCGCCTCGAGCCGCCGCGCGTAGCCGCGCATGCCGGCGAACACCAGGGCGATCTTCTTCCTGTGGTGGCGGACGTAGTCGGTTTCGCCGCGCACCTCGGCGAAGAGGACGGTGTCGGCCGCCCTGTCGAGGTCGCGCAGCGACGACAGCCGCCCGTCCGAAATCTGGTCGCCGAGAACGAGACGCAACACTCCGGGCACGATCATCCCCCGCCATCCGCCCGCTCTTCCGTCCCGAGCGGGCGTTACCGCAGGTTTAACACCCGGCCGCACCGCGCCGGCCTGCGGCTCTTTGCGCCGGCCTGTGACACGGGAAGCACGGCGCGGGTCATACGCTTCCGTGATCGGCGAAGGCCACGGTTTGGCCGCGATGCACCGCCCAAAAGTCGCCATGAAACGGGCAAGGGGCGCGTCGGCGTCGACCATGAAGCCCCCGCGATGGTTGGCTGATATCCCGGTGGGCACGGTTGGGAAGGGGTTGGGCACGGCGGGCGGCCGACGGGGGCTGTCGCGCCGCGCCGCGCCCGCGATGTTGCTCGGGGCGCTCGCGCTCGGCGGCTGCATCCCCAACGCGGTGGTGCCCGACACCAAGGTCGACGTCGCCGGCCGCTACCGCTTCGGCGCGCCGGACGGCCGGCTGTTCGACCACGCGGTCGACTGGTGGACGCAGTTCCGCTCGCCCGAGCTGACCCGCTTCATGGAAGAAACGGAGGTCGGCAACTTTTCCATCGCCGCCGCCATCGGCCAGCTCGAACAGGCCGACGCCATCGCGCGCCAGTCCGGCGCGGCGCTGCTGCCGACGCTCACCGCGTCGAACGGCGTGACGCAGTCGGGCAGCGGCAGCGGGAGCAGCGGGGGCAGCGGCATCACCACGTCGAGCACCAGCAACAACGGCGCCGGCACCGGCACCTCGGCGGCCAACGGCGCCGTGACCGGCACGGGGACGGGCACGGGGCTCACCAGCACCACCAGCGGGTTGAGCACGGGCGGCAGCAGCTCGATCACGGACCTGCGGGCGACCTTCGCCGCGAGCTACCAGGTCGACTTCTGGGGGCGCAACCGCGCGACCTACAAGGCGGCGCAGGAGAGCGCCACGGCGAGCCGGTGGAACCGGCAAACGGTGCAGCTGACCCAGCTCGCGATGACGGCGACGACCTACTTCAACGTGCTCGCCGCGCGCGAGCGGGTCGCCTTCGCCCGGCAGGACGTGACGGATTCGAGCCGCATCCTCAAGCTCATCGAGGACCGGGAAAAGGCCGGCACGGCCACCGCGCTCGACGTGGCGCAGCAGGCGGCGCTGGTGGCCAACCTCCGGGCCTCCGTGCCGCCCCTCCAGGCCACGGCCGAGCAGAACGAGATCATGCTCGGCATCCTGCTCGGCCGCACGCCGCAGCGCGTCACCGTCGCCGGGCGCAGCGTGCTGAACAGCCCCGTGCCGCGGGTCGCGCCGGGCATCCCCGCCGAGGTGCTGACGCAGCGTCCCGACGTCGAGTTCGCCGAGGCGAACCTGGCCTCGGCGCACGCCAACGTCGTTGCGGCCCGCGCCGCCTTCTTCCCCACCATCACGCTCACCGCCCAGGGCGGCTTCGAGTCGACGGCGCTGCGCACCCTGTTCTCGCCGGCGTCGTTCTTCTATTCCGCCGCCTACAGCCTGGCCCAGCCGATCTTCGACGGCGGCCTGCTGCGCGCCCAGTTCGACCAGGAAAAGGGCCGCCAGGACGAACTCGTCGCCGATTACAAGCTCGCGGTGGTGACCGCCTTCTCCGACGTCGACCGGGCGCTGACCGCGCTGCGGCGCTTCGCCGAACAAGAAGAGTTGACCCGCGAATCCCTTGCGGCCTCGCGCAAGGCCCTTCAACTCTCCGAAGACAGGTTGAAACAGGGCGTGCTCGACGTCGTAACATTGCTGCAAACCGAGCAGACGCTGTTCACAACGCAGGACACCCTGGTCCAGGTGCGGCTTTCCCGTCTCACCGAGGCGGTCGCCTTGTATCAGGCGCTGGGCGGCGCATATGCGGGAAGGGTTAGGAACGGGTCCTGACGCATCCCTTCCAACGCCGCGTTCCCGTCGGGATCGTACGTCGGGCGGGGCTCGGCAGGAAAGACCAGAGCGGGTGGCATCCATTCGGGAAGTTCGGCGATGAGGCGGTTGTGGCGTTTCGCGGCCTGGATCGCGGGCGTGGCGGTCGTCGTCGCCCTCGTCACGCCCCTGCTGACGACGAGCCTCCTCAACAAGCCCAAGGGCGGCAAGGGGGGTGGCGGCGCGCAAACGGCCGGCGAGGGCGGCGGTCACCGCCGCGGCGGCGGTGCCGACGGCCCGACGCCCGTGCTCACCGCCAAGACCACCCGCGCCGACGTGCCGGTCTACGTCGAGGGGGTCGGCACCGGGCAGGCGCTGAACTCCGTGCTGATCCGCCCGCAGGTCGACGGCGTGCTGACCAACCTCAACTTCACCGAGGGACAGAAGGTGAAGGTCGGCGACGTGATCGCCAAGATCGACCCGCGCCTGTATCAGGCGACGCTCGACCAGAACGTCGCCAAGAAGAAGCTCGACGAGGCGACGCTGGCCAACGCCCACCGCGACCTCGACCGCTACAAGCAGCTTTCGCTCACCAAGGCGGTGACGCAGCAGCAGTACGACACCCAGGTCGCCACCGTGGCGCAGAACGAGGCGCAGGTCGCCATCGACCAGGCGCTGATCGACAGCGCCCGCACCACGCTCTCCTACGCCGACATCACCTCGCCGATCGCCGGCCTCGCCGGCATCCGCAACGTCGACGTCGGCAACCTCATCCACGCGACCGACACCACCGGCATCGTCACCGTGTCGCAGATCCAGCCGATCTCCGTGATCTTCAACGTGCCGCAGCAGGAGCTGCCGCGCATCAACAAGGCGTCGCTGCTGAACCAGCTCGACGTCCAGGCGCTCGATGGCAGCGGCAAGACCGTGGTCGACCACGGCGTGCTCGCGGCGGTCAACAACACCATCGACGCCACCACCGGCACCGTGAAGCTCAAGGCCAACTTCGACAACCCGCAGCTCCAACTCTGGCCCGGCATCTTCACCAACGTGCGGCTGCGCGTGGAAACGCTGAAGAACGCGGTGATCGTGCCGATCGCCGCGCTGCAGCGCGGGCCGACCGGGTCCTTCGTGTTCCTCGCCGCCGCCGACGACACCGCGCGAATGCGGCCGGTGAGCGTCGGCCAGCAGGACGACACGCAGGCGGTCGTCACCGCCGGCCTCGACGCGGGCGAGACCGTCGTCACCTCCGGATTCCAGAAGCTGACGGACGGCGCCAAGATCAAGCCCTCGGCGGACAAGGCGGCCGCGGTTAAGGCGACCGACGGCGGCGCGCCCGGACTCCACGAGCCCGGCGTGTCGCCGGTCCAGCCGAGCGGGCCGCAGCAGCCGGGCGCGGCGCCCGACGCGCAGCACCGCCGCGGCGGCCGCCGTCAGAGCGCGCGCGAATGAACGTGTCCGGCCTCTTCATCCGGCGCCCGATCGCGACGTTCCTGCTCGCCGTCGCCGTGCTGCTCGGGGGAATGCTCGGCTACAGCCACCTGCCGGTGTCGGCGCTGCCGCAGGTCGACTTCCCCACCATCCAGGTGACGACGCAGCTGCCCGGCGCCAACCCCGACACGATGGCGGAACTCGTCACCGCGCCCCTCGAGCGCCAGCTCGGGCAGATCCCGTCGCTGCAAACGATGACCTCGTCCTCGGCCTTCGGCCTGTCGGCGGTGACGCTGCAGTTCTCGCTCGACCGCGACATCGACGGCGCCGCGCAGGACGTGCAGGCGGCGATCAACGCCGCCGCCTCCACCCTGCCGAAGAACCTTCCCTACCCGCCCGTGTATTCCAAGGTGAACCCGGCCGACACCGCCGTGATCGAGTTGGCGCTCACCTCCAAGACCATCTCCATCCGCGCGATGTCGGACCTCGCCGACACGCTGATCGGCCAGCGCCTCAGCGAGCTGACCGGCGTCGGCCACGTCGGCATCCTCGGCGGGCTGAAGCCGGCGGTGCGCATCCAGGCCGACTTGTCGCGCCTCGCCGACTACGGCATCGGCATGGAGGACCTGCGCAACGCCATCTCTAACGCCAACACCAACGGCGCCAAGGGCTCGCTCGACGGCGCCAAGCAGTCCTACACCATCGCCGCCAACGACCAGCTCGAGGCCGCCTCCGCCTACCGCGGCGTCGTCATCTCCTACCGCAACGGCGCGCCCGTGCTGATGAGCGACGTCGCCGACGTGGTCGACGGGCTGGAGAACGCCCACGTCGCCGGCTGGTACCAGGGCCAGCCGGCGGTCATCATCGACGTACAGCGCCAGCCCGGCGCCAACGTCGTCGCCACGGTGGGGCGCATCACGAGCGAGCTCGCCAAGCTCAAAACCTCGCTGCCCGCCGGCATCGACCTCACGGTGGTCAGCGACCGCACCGGCACCATCAAGGCGTCCATCGCCGACGTGCAGTTCACCCTGGTGCTGTCCGTGGTGCTGGTGGTGCTGGTGGTGCTGGTCTTCCTGCGCTCGATCCGCGCCACCATCATCGCCGGCGTCGCCCTGCCGCTGAGCCTCATCGCCACCTTCGGCGTCATGTACTTCTGCGGCTTCAGCCTCGACAACCTGTCGCTGATGGCGCTGACGATCGGCACCGGCTTCGTGGTCGACGACGCCATCGTGATGATCGAGAACATCGTCCGGCACCTGGAAGCGGGCGAGCCGCCGGTGCAGGCGGCGCTGAACGGCGCCCGCGAGATCGGCTTCACCGTGATCTCGCTCACCGTGTCGCTCGTCGCGGTGTTCATCCCGCTGCTGTTCATGACGGGCATCGTGGGGCGCATGTTCCGCGAGTTCGCGCTGGTGCTGACCATCGCGGTGGTCGCCTCGGCGGTGGTGTCGCTGACGCTGACGCCGATGATGTGCGGCCAGCTGCTGCGCCACCGCAGGGAGGACCTGTCGAAGCCGCCGGGACGGCTGGCGCGGCTCGGCGAGGCGCTCGGCGACGTGTACCGCCGCAGCCTGGAATGGGTGCTCGCCCACGAGGTGCTGATGATGATCGTCATCGTCGGCACGCTGGTGGCGACCGTCGGCCTCTACGTGACGATCCCCAAGGGGTTCCTGCCGCCGCAGGACACCGGGCTGGTTTCCGCCGTGACCGCCGCCGACCCGACCGTGTCGTTCGAGGAAATGTCGCGGCTGCAGGAGCAGGTCGCGGCCGAGATCCGCCAGGACCCGGCGGTCGCCGGCGTCACCTCGGTGGTCGGCGTCGGCACGGTGAACGCCACGCCCAACGCCGGCAAGCTGTCGGTGGTGCTGACCCCGCGCGACGGCGGCCGCGCCGGGGTCGACGCCATCATCAAGCGGCTTTCGGCCAGGCTCGCCGACGTGCCGAAGGTTTCCGTCGCCTTTCAAAGCGTGCAGGACATCCAGATCACGGCGCAGTCGAGCCGCGCCCAGTACCAGTACACGCTGAACGGCACGGACACGAAGGACGTGTCGGAATGGTCGGACAAGCTCGTCGCGGAGATGCGCCGCTCGCCGGTGCTGCGCGACGTGACCAGCGAGGCGCAGGACGGCGGCCTCCGCCTTTACGTCACCATCGACCGCCAGCTCGCCGGCCGCCTCGGCGTGTCCGTGCAGACCGTGCAGGACACGCTCTACGACGCCTTCGGCCAGCGCCAGGTGTCGACCATCTACAGCCAAACCAACCAGTACCGCGTCATCCTGGAAGCGCAGCCGCGCTACCTCGCCGACGCGAACTCGCTGAAAACGCTCTACGTGTCCTCGAACAGCGCCGCGCAGGTGCCGCTCTCGACCTTTACCGGCCTCACCCACGACACCGCGCCGCTGTCCGTGCAGCACACCGAGCAGTTCCCGGCGGTGACGCTGAGCTTCAACGTGGCGCCGGGCGAGGCGCTGGGCGACGCGGTGGAGGCGATCAAGACGGCGACCGCGGCGATCGGCATGCCCGACCAGATCACCGGCAACTTTTCCGGCGACGCGGCGGAGTTCGCGGGGTCACTCGCCAACGAGCCCTGGCTGATCCTTGCCGCCGCCATCACCATCTACATCGTGCTGGGCGTGCTCTACGAGAGCGCCATCCACCCGATCACCATCCTTTCGACCCTGCCCTCGGCCGGCGTCGGGGCGCTGCTCGCCCTGATGGCGTTCCGCATGGACCTGTCGCTGATCGGCCTCATCGGCATCGTGCTGCTGATGGGCATCGTCAAGAAGAACGCCATCCTCATCATCGACTTCGCGCTCGACGCCGAGCGCGACGGAGGGATGACGCCGCTCGAGGCCATCCTCCAGGCCTCGCTGCTGCGCTTCCGCCCGATCATGATGACCACGCTCGCCGCGCTGTTCGGCGCCCTGCCGCTGGCCTTCGCGACCGGCACCGGCTCCGAGCTGCGCAACCCGCTCGGCGTGTCCATCGTCGGCGGCCTGCTGCTCAGCCAGCTCATCACGCTGTACACGACCCCGGTGCTCTACGTGGTGATGGAACGGGCGCGCGCCCGCGTGTTCGGCCGCGCGGCGCGCGGGCTTCCCGCGATGGAGGAGCCGGACGAGTTCCGCCACCCGCGGGCCGCGGAATGAGCCGGCGGGACGGGCGCGCGTCACCGGGCGAGCGGGAAATCGCGCGGTGAACATCTCCGCCCTTTTCATCCGCCGGCCGATCGGCACCATCCTGCTCGCGCTCGGCGTGTTCCTCGTCGGCGCGGTGGCCTACGTCAAGCTGCCGGTGGCGAGCCTGCCGTCGATCGACTTCCCCGCCGTGTTCATCACCACGCAGTACCCCGGCGCCAGCCCGGAAACCATGGCGGCGACGGTGGCGGCGCCCATCGAGCGCCACGTCGGCGAGATCCCCGGCGTCACCGAGCTGACCTCCGTCAGCTCGCTCGGCAACACGGTCATCATTTCGCTGTTCGACCTCAGCCGCAACGTGGACGGCGCCGCGCGCGACGTGCAGGCGGCGCTGAACGCCGCCGCCATCGACCTGCCCTCGGGCCTGCCCAACGTGCCGATCTTCCGCAAGGCCAACCCCAACAACGCGCCGATCCTGATCCTGGCGCTGACCTCCGACAGGATGCCGTCCTCGGCCATCTACGACGCCGCCGACACGGTGCTGCTCCAGCGCATCTCGCAGATCGACGGGGTGGCCCAGGCCGACGTCGGCGGCGCCGACCAGCCGGCGATCCGCATCCGCGCCGACCCGGCGCGCCTGTCCGCCCAGGGCCTCAGCCTCGACGACATCCGCACGGCCATCGTCAACGCCAACGCGGTGTCGCCGACGGGCGCCATCGACGGCGCCATCTACGGGCGCGCCATCGCGACCAGCGACCAGCTCCGCACGCTGGGCGACTACCGCAGCCTCGTCCTCAAGAACGCCGGCGGCAACACCGCCCTGCTGTCGGACGTCGCCACCGTCACCGACAGCACGCGCAACAACCGCTCGGAGGCGACCTTCAACGGCAAGCCGGCGGTGCTGATCTACGTGCGCAAGCAGGCCAACGCCAACGTCATCGAGACGGTGAACCACATCAAGACGCTGATGCCGGAACTCGCGCGCTTCCTGCCGGCCGGCATCACCATCTCCGTGCTCAACGACCGCACCATGACGATCCGCGCCAGCATCAACGACATGGTGGGCACGCTGCTGGCGACGATCGCGCTGGTGATGCTGGTGGTGTTCGTGTTCCTGCGGCGCCTCACGCCGACGATCGCGGCGGGGGTCACGGTGCCGCTGGCGCTCGCCGGCACCTGCGCCTGCATGTACGCGGCGAAGTTCTCGATCGACAACATCTCGCTGATGGCGCTCGCCACCTCCGTCGGCTTCGTGGTCGACGACGCCATCGTGATGATCGAGAACATCGACAAGAACCGCGAAGCCGGGCTCTCTCCCGTGCAGGCGGCGCTCGTCGGCTCGCGTCAGATCGGCTTCACCGTGATCTCCATCTCCGTGTCGCTGATGGCGGCCTTCATGCCGCTGCTGCTGCTCGGCGGCGCGCCCGGCCTGCTGTTCCGCGAGTTCTCGGTGACGCTGGCCTTCGCCATCATCATCTCCACGGTGGCGTCGCTGACCATCACGCCGATGATCGCGGCGAACTTCACCAGCGCCAAGCCGCCGCGCCGGCCGAACCTTGTCGACCGCCTGGTCGAGGGGTCGCTGGAGCGGGTGGTGCGCTTCTACACCGTGACGCTGCGGGTGGTGCTGCGCCATCGCTTCCTCACCATCCTGGTGATGTTCGCCACCATCGCGCTGACGGTGTTCCTGTTCAAGGTCACGCCCAAGGGCTTCTTCCCCGAGGACGAGACCGACCTGATCCAGGCGACAACGGAGGCGCCGCCCTCCATCTCCTACAAGGCGCTGGTCCCGCTGCAGAACCGCGTCGCCGCCATCGCGCTGGAGGACCCCGCCGTGCGCAACGTCGGCTCCTCCGTCGGCGGCTCCGGCAGCGGCCCGCAGCAGCAGTCGATCAACCAGGGCAAGCTGTTCATCTCGCTCAAGGAACTGGACGAGCGCGGGGGCGAGCCGGTGAACAAGATCATCGACAGGCTGCGCCGCAAGTTCAAGGCGGTGGTGGGCGTCGACAGCTACCTCGTCGCCCAGCAGGACCTGCGCTTTGGCGGGCGCGACAGCAAGGCGGCGCTGGCGTTCACCCTGTCGGACAACGACTACCCCGAGCTGACGCAGTACTTCCCGCAGGTGGTCGCGGCGCTGAAGAAGATCCCGCTCATCACCGATGTCACCACCGACCACGAGGCGGGCGGCCTCCAGGCCAACGTCACCGTCGACCGCACCGTGGCGTCGCGGCTCGGCGTCACCATGGCCAACGTCGACAACGCCTTGAACGACAGCTTCGCCCAGCGCCAGGTGTCGACGCTGTATTCCCCGCGCAACCAGTACCGCGTGGTGCTGGAAGCGCCGCCAAGCATGGCGCACACGCCCGACGACCTGCTCGACGTCTACGTCCCCGCCGGGGTCAGCCTGCAAAGCTCGACGGGGCTCGGCGGCGGAGGCGTGGAAACCTCGCTGAACGCCGGCGGCAACGACGCGCAGGCGTCCGCCAGCACCAGCACGGCCCCGCAGGCGTCGGCGACGACGACCTCGTCCTCCACCACCAGCCCCACCGTCACCGGGCGCACCGCCGGCGCCATCGCCTCCTCCTCCGCCAACGCGCAAAGCTCGACCCAGTCGGCGACGCCCACCGGCCAGATCAAGCTGCAGGCGATGGCCAGCGTCGGCATCGGCTTCGCGCCGCTCACCGTCAACCACCAGGGGCAGTTCCCCGAAGTGACGGTGTCCTACAACCTCAAGCCGGGCGTGGTGCAGCAGACCGCCAACGACGCGATCCTCGCGGCGGTGGCCGCCATGCACCTTCCGGACACGCTGCACGCCGAGTTCACCGGCGACTCCAAGCTGTTCCAAGCGAGCGCGGGGAGCCAGGCGCTGCTGCTCTACGCGGCGCTGATCTCCGTCTACATCGTGCTCGGCGTGCTGTACGAAAGCCTCGCCCACCCCCTCACCATCATCTCGACGCTGCCCTCCGCCGGGCTTGGCGCGCTGCTCGCCCTCCAGGTCACCGGCACGGAACTCTCGCTCATCGCCTTCATCGGCATCGTGCTCTTGATCGGCATCGTGAAGAAGAACGGCATCATGCTGGTCGACTTCGCGCTGAACGCCGAGCGCGAGCGCAACCTGCCGGCGGCGGAGGCGATCTTCGAGGCCTGCGTCGAGCGCTTCCGGCCGATCCTGATGACGACGCTCGCCGCGCTGCTCGGCGCCGTGCCGCTCATCATCGCCTCGGGGCCGGGCTCGGCGCTGCGCCGCCCGCTCGGCATCACCATCGCCGGCGGGCTGCTCGTTTCCCAGGTGCTGACGCTCTACACCACGCCGGTCATCTACCTCTACCTCGACCGGTTCCACCAGTTCCTGCGCCGGCTGCGCCTGCCCCGGCGCCGAACCCCGGGCGCCGCCCCGGCGGAATAGGTCACGCGCCGCGGGCGCCCCTGACCACGGCGAGCAGCGCCGGCTGCACCACCTCGTTGCCGCAGCACAGCGAGCCCTTGCCGAGCACGTCCTGGCCGCCGTCGCAGTCGGAAACGAAGCCGCCGGCCTCGCGCATCATCACCAGGCCGGCCGCCACGTCCCAGCTCTTGATGTCGCGCTCCCAATAGCCGTCGTAGCGGCCGGCGGCGACGTAGCACACGTCGAGCGCCGCGGCGCCGAGCCGGCGCAGGTTCGACACCTGCCCCATCACCGCCTCCGCCTCGGCGAGGAAGCGGGCATGGCCGCGCCGCTTGCCGAGGTGGGGCACGCCGCAGCCGATGACGCAGTCGGCGAGGGCGCGGCGCTTGGCGACGCGCAGGCGGCGGTTGTTGAGGTAGGCCCCCTGCCCGCGCTCGGCGACGAACATCTCGTCCACCGCCGGGTTGTAAACCACGCCGGCGATGAGCTCGCCCTCGCGTTCGAGGGCGACGGACACGCCGAAGATCGGGATGCCGTGGAGGAAGTTGGTGGTGCCATCGAGCGGGTCGACGTACCAGGTGTGCGACTTGTCCGGCCCTTCCACGATGCCGGTCTCCTCCATGACGAAGCCGTAGCCGGGCCGGGCGCGGCTCAGTTCCTCGAAGACGACCTTCTCCGCCCGGCGGTCGGCGGCGGTGACGAAGTCGCCCGGGCCCTTGACGGACACCTGGAGGTTCTCGACCTCGCCGAAATCGCGCTTCAAACCGCGGCCGGCCTTGAGAACGGCGGCGGTCATGACGTTGATCAGGGCGGAGCGGATCATCAACGGGGTCCTGCGGGGGGAACGGCCACGCGTGATGCACGCCGCCTTCCCGTGACGCAACCGTTGTTGGCGCGGCGGCGGGGCCGTTCACATCCCCCGAAGCCGATCGGCGCCCTTCCCGTTCCGCGCGAACGGCGCGACACTGATGCGCGAAGGCGAGGAGTTGCGATGCTGCAGGTATGGGGCCGCCGGACGTCGTCCAACGTCCAGGCCGTGATGTGGTGCATCGCCGAACTCGGCCTGCCGGTCACCCGCCACGACGTCGGGCACCGGTACGGCGGCAACGACACGCCGGCGTTCCGGGCGATGAACCCCCACGGGCTGGTGCCCGTGCTGAAGGACGGCGACGACGGCGAGCCGATCTTCGAAAGCGGCGCCGTGCTGCGCTACCTCGCGGGGCGCTACGCCGCGGCGCCGTTCTGGCCGCAGGAGCCCGGCGCGCGGGCGGCGGTCGACAAATGGGCGGAATGGGCCAAGCTCAATTTCGCGATGGGCTTCACCCAGCCGATCTTCTGGCGCCTCGTGCGCACCCCGGCCAAGGACCGCGACATGGCCGCCATCGCCCAGGCCGCGGCGGCGCTCGACCGGCAGGCGGCGACGATCGACGCGGAACTCGCGCGCCGCGCCTTCCTCGCCGGCAACGCCTTCACCCTGGCCGACGTCCAGCTCGGCCACTGTCTGTTCCGCTATTACGACGCCGCGATCGAGCGCTCCGAGCTGCCGAACCTGCGCCGCTATTACGACGCCCTGACCTGCCGCCCGGCCTACCGCGAGCACGTCATGGTGAACTACGACGAGCTGCGCGCGGCGTAGGACGCGCCGTCAGCCCGGTTCGGCCGCGTGCGCCTTGAGGTCGGCGAGATCGCAATGGGCGAGCGCGCCCTGGTGCGTCGAGGCCAGCATGACGCGCGGCGCCTTGCCGGCGGCCAGCGCCTCCTGCCAGCGCGGGGCGCACAGGCACCAGCGGTCGCCGGGCTTGAGGCCGGGGAAGCCGAACTGCGGCATCGGCGTGGTGAGGTCGTTGCCGTGCGACTTGGAGAAGGCGAGGAACTCGGCCGTCAGCACCGCGCAGACCGTGTGGTTGCCGCGGTCCTCGGGACCGGTGTTGCAGCAGCCGTCGCGGAAGAAGCCCGTCATCGGCGCGAGCGAGCAACCCTGCAACGCCTCGCCGAGGACGTTGAGCGCCGAGCGCCCGCCGTTGCCCCTGCTGCCGTCCTCGTCGCGGAACATGCCGGTCCTCTCGCTTTGCACCCTCGGCGCCACCGTCCGATCGCCCCCGCGACGCGGGGGAAAACGCATGTGGCATGGGCCGCGATGCGGGTTCGCCGACCCTGTGTCCGCCATGTCACAGACTTCGGCGGGAGCGGCTGCTATCAACACTCAGGCGCTGACGGATGACGAAGCTTCTTCGGGGGAAAAAGCTTCCATGACCCGCCAGGGTTGAGGGGTGAGGGGCCTGGCCTGCGTCGAGCGATCGACGGCGGCCGGGCCCTTTTGCCGTTCGCCCCGCGGGCTGCGGCGCTCAGAGCTTTCCGGCGTAGGACGGCGGCGCAGCGGCCTGGCCCGCGCCGGAGGACGTGGCCGGCCCGTCGAAGCGGACCACGGCGCCGAGGGCCGCCGCCGCGAGGGCGACGATGACGATCAGCACCATGGACAGGTTGAACTGTCGGCGCGCCGCGCCGGCGTCGTAGTCGCGGATGAAGCCTGCGTCCGGAGCATGCTCGAAATGATCTGCGATCGACATTGCGTCACTCCACTCTGCCTTGCGGCACGTCGGCAGAGTGGCCGGGAAAGCCAAACGTCCGGTTCGCAACAGGGTGCCACCCCGTTAAAACGCGAAACGCGACATTTGGGAAACAGTTGCAGAATGAGTTAACCGCAGCCGCGGTTCGCATATGTCAGCGCTTGACGGCGGCGCCGCGGCCACGTCGCGGCGAGATCACCGCTGCGGCGCGTCCGTGGCCGCCAGGGCGGGCCGGCGCCGCACGCTCCCGAGGACGCGCGCCATCGGCGCCTCGAAGCGCTCGCGGGTGACGAAGGCGGCGGCCACCGACAGTGCCACGCTGAGAACGACGAACGGCCAGTAGCCGAACCGGGCGGCGAGGCCGCCGAGCGTCCAGGTCCGCATCAGCGTCCCGACCACGAAGGGGTGGACGAGGTAAAGCGCGTAGGACGCATCGCCGAGCGCGTCGAGCAGCGGCCAGCGCGCGTCCCGCGCCCCATCCTCGCCGCCCAGAACCGCAGCGGCGACGAGCAGGGCGGCGGGCAGGCCCCAGCCCAGCACCCGCACGAGGTCGGTGGGGGTGATCCAGTCGCTCGGCCGGTGCGCGGAGTTCATCAGGTCGAGCGCGAGCAGGAGGACCGCCCCCGCACCGAGGGCGAGGCGCGCCGGCGGCGGCAAGCGCAGCCCGTCCCGCCGCAGCAGGCCGAGACCCATGCCGAACACGAATTCCAGGGTGATGGGCTGCGTCCAGAAGGCGAGCGGTCCCGGCGGCAGGGGCACGAGGCGGCCGACCGCGACGGCGGCGACGAGCACCGCCGCCACCGCCGCCACCGCGCGGCGCGCCGGCAGCACCAGCGCCGACGCGAACAGGACGTAGAAGAACATCTCGTAGTTCAGCGTCCAGCCGAGCGTGAAGATCGGGCGGGCGATGCCGTCGCCGAAGATGTCGCGCGGCCAGAACAGGTAGGAGGCGGCGAGGTCGGCGCCGCCGACCGGCTTGCGCGTCGCGAGCTGGATCAGCACGTAAAGCGTGGTGAACAGCCAGTACAGCGGCACGATGCGCGCGACGCGACGCGCGGCGAAGGTGGCGGCGCCGCCCGGTCGGGCGAACAGGCGCTCGGACGCCACCACCATGATGAAGCCGGAGATGACGAAGAACAGGTCAACCCCGGCGCCCCAGGGCAGCAGGTTCAGCGGCGCGAAACCCAGGCCCGCCTTGGATGCGGCGACGATGCTTTCCGTCTGCGCGTGGCCGACGATGACGGTGAGCGCGGCGAGGGCGCGCAGCCGTTGGATGGAGGCGATGGTCAAGCGGGCGGTCCCGGTTCGAACAAACGCCCGATGATGGGGAGCGCGGGTTAAGCAACCGTGCCCGTCACCCGCCGGCACGCGGGAGGGATGCTTGAACCGGGCGCGTCGTTTTGCCTTGCCCCGCCGCGGCCGCGCTCCTAAGGTCCCGCGGCGCGGCGGCCCGCGCCCGCCACCTCCCCAGATCGGCCCCCGGGATCGGCCCGGCATGCCCATGCGGCCGAGCCCAAGTGCGGCCGAGCCCAAGTCCGGAAGCCCTCCCCATGTCGTTCGTGTCCGACGCGCTGCTCCGCGTGAAGCCCTCCGCGACCATCGCCGCCACGCAAAAGGCGCGCGACCTCCGGGCCCAGGGCAAGCAGGTGATCGCGCTCACCGTCGGCGAGCCGGACTTCGACACGCCCGACAACGTCAAGCGGGCGGCGGTCGCGGCGATCGAGAGGGGCGAAACCAAGTACACCCCCGTCGCCGGCATCGAGCCGCTGCGCCAGGCAATCGTCGACAAGTTCAGCCGGGAGAACGGCCTCACCTACGCGGCGAACCAGGTCATCGTCGGCACCGGCGCCAAGCAGATCCTGTTCAACGCCTTCCTGGCGACGCTGAACCCCGGCGACGAGGTGATCGTGCCGGCGCCGTTCTGGGTCAGCTACCCCGACATGGTGGCGATCGCCAACGGCGTCTGCGTCCAGGTGCCGACCCGCATGGCCAACGGGTTCAAGCTCACCGCCGAGGCGCTGGAGGCCGCGATCACGCCGCGCACCAAGTGGCTGCTGCTGAACTCGCCCTCGAACCCGTCGGGCGCCGCCTATACCCGCGCCGAGCTCAAGGCGCTCACCGACGTGCTGCTGCGCCACCCCAGCGTGTGGGTGATGACCGACGACATCTACGAGCACCTCGTCTACGGCGAGTTCGAGTTCACCACCCCGGCGCAGGTCGAGCCGGCGCTGATGGAGCGCACGCTGACGATCAACGGCGTGTCGAAGAGCTACGCCATGACCGGCTGGCGCATCGGCTACGCCGCCGGCCCGCTCCCCCTCATCAAGGCGCTGGACATGCTGCACGGGCAGCAAACGTCGGGCGCCTGCTCCATCGCGCAATGGGCGGCGGTGGAGGCGCTCAACGGCACCCAGGCCTTCATCCCCGAAAGCCGCAAGGTGTTCGAGGAACGGCGCGACCTCGTGGTGTCCATGCTGAACCAGGCACGCTACCTCAAATGCCCGACCCCGGAGGGCGCCTTCTACGTGTACCCGTCCTGCGCCGAGGCGCTCGGGCGCCGCACGCCCGAGGGCAAGGTGCTGGAAACGGACGGCGACTTCGTCGACGCGCTGCTGGAAACGGAGGGCGTGGCGGTGGTGCAGGGCACGGCGTTCGGCCTCGGCCCGAACTTCCGCCTGTCCTATGCCACGGCGACGCCGGTGCTGGAGGAGGCCTGCGGCAAGATCCAGCGCTTCTGCGCCTCGCTGCGCTGAGGGCCGGGACATGACCCTCACCGTCACCGCGCTCGACCACGTCGTCATCAACGTCGCCGACGTGGAGGTTGCCGCCGCCTGGTACGTCAAGGTGCTTGGCGTCACGCGCGAGGACACCCGGCACGGCGGCAGCACGCGCACGGCCATCCACTTCGGGCACCAGAAGATCAACCTGCGCCCGGCCGGGTTCGACACGGTGGAATGGTTCACCGGGCGCGCGGTCGAGCCCGGCAGCGACGACCTGTGCTTCCTCACCGAGGCCGCGCCCGACGCGGTGGCGGCGCACTTCACCGCGCTCGGCATCGCCATCGAGGCGGGGCCGGACACCCGTCAGGGCGCGCGCGGCCCGATCCGCTCCGTGTACTGCCGCGACCCGGACGGCAACCTCGTCGAGGTCGCCTCCTACCCCGGCCGAGCCTGATCGCTCGGCCTGGGCTGAGGGGGCATGGACCGGCTGACGGCGTTCGGCCTGTTCGCCGTCACCGCCATGCTCGTCACCTACGCGCTGGAAGGGCGGAGCGCGTGGTTCACCCTCTGTTTCGCCGGCGCGTGCCTGCTCGGGTCGGCCTACGGCTTCCTCCAGGGCGCCTGGCCGTTCGGCCTCGTCGAGGGCGTGTGGAGCGTCGTCGCGCTGGCGAAATGGGTCAGGCGCCGTCGGTGACGCCGTCGATGAGGTTGGTGGCGAGCAGGCTTTCGACGGTCGGGGTGCGGCGCAGCGGCACGAGGCGGCGGGACATCGCCGCCACCCTGTCCTCCAGGGCGACGAGGGCGTCGCGCGCCGCGCCGGCGTCCACGGCGGCGAAGCGCAGCGCCTCCCCCGGGCGCAGCTGGGCGAGGCGGCCGATGTCGACGCGGGC
Source organism: uncultured Beijerinckiaceae bacterium (assembly GCA_964243435.1). Taxonomy (GTDB): domain Bacteria; phylum Pseudomonadota; class Alphaproteobacteria; order Rhizobiales; family Beijerinckiaceae; genus RH-AL1. Next base: position 4,425 of record CAXTFM010000024.1, on the reverse strand, counting down.
GACGTGGGCGATCTTGGTGTAGCCGCCCGTCGGCTGGCGGTCGGCCATCAGCACCATCGGGCGGCCGTCGCCGGCGACCTGCACCGCGCCGAGCGCGACGCCGTCGGACACGATGTTGAAGTCGCGCCGATGGGGCACGGGCGGGCCGTCGAACTTGTAGGCCATGCGGTCGGCCGTGCCGGTGAGGGTGTAGCGCGCGGCGAGGAAGCCGGCGACCGCCTCGGGCGCGAAATAGTCGTCCTGCGGGCCGAGCACGACGCGGACCGGCGCGTCGGAAGCGTCCAACCAGGGAGCCTCGATGATCCCGTCGTCGAACGCCGCCGCGCCCGCCACGGCGAGCCGGTCGCCCGGCATGAGCGCGCGGCCGTCGAGCCCGCCGAGCGCGGAGCGGGTGTGCGTCGCCCGGCTGCCCATCACCGGCGGCACGTCGACGCCGCCCGGCACGGCGATGTAGGCGAAGGCGCCGGCGCGCCCGGCGCGGGCGCGCAGCGTCTCGCCGGGGCGCAGCAGCACGCGCGCCGCCGCCGGCAGCGCCTGCTCCTCCTCCGCCCCGTGACGCGACCAGCGGAACGCGCCGCCGGCGAAGGCCAGCGTGACCGCCGCCTCGGCGGCGAGGGTGACGCCGCCCGGCCCGACCTCGATCGCCGCCGCCCCCGGCTCGTTGCCCAGCGCGGCGTTCGCCGTGCGGAAGGCGGCCCAGTCCATCGGGCCGGCGGGGGTGACGCCGAAGCGCAGCCAGCCGAAGCGTCCGTCGTCCTGGATCGTGGTGCCGGGGCCGGCGGCCTCGACGCGCAGCGCGGCGACCATCTCAGCCCTCGAACGGGACGAGCGGCGCGGCGGCCTCCGCCTCGCGGGCGAGGACGTCGAAGCGGGCGGGGTCGATGCGCTCGAACGCCACCTCGTCGCCGACGGCGAGGGGGAAAACCTCGGCGCGGCGCGGGTCGTAGGTCCGCACGGGCGTGCGGCCGAGCACGTACCAGCCGGTCGGCATGGAAACGGAGGCGATCAGCGCCTGCCCGTTGGCGGTGGTCAGCGCGCCGGGCTGGTGCGGCGGGCGCGGCGTTTGCCGCCGCGACACGCGGAGCTCGTCGGGCAGGCCGTCGATGAACACGAAGCCGGGGGCGAAGCCGTACATCACCACGCGGTAGCGCGCCCCGGCGTGAAGGGCGGCGACGCGCTCGGGCGTGAGGCCGAGCAGTTCGGCGAGCTCGGCGAGGTCCTCCCCGTGCGGGCCGTCGTAGCAGGCCGGGATGCGCCAGCGCCGCCCGCCCGCCCGCCCCCGCGCCTCCCCGGGCGCGAGCGCGCGCAGCGCGGCTTCCAGCGCGTCCGCCGTCAGCACCCGCGCGTCGAAATGGATCATCAGCGAGCGGTAGGTCGGCACGGTTTCCGTGACGCCGGCGACGGGCGTGGCGGCGAGCGCCGCGTCGAGCGCGAGCACCAGGTCGTGGTACCCCCGGCCGGTTGTTTCGCCGTACTCGACGACGAGCGCCGCTTCCCCCGCGTGAAGGAAGCGGGGCGACGCCGCGGAGCCGGCCACGTCAGGCCGCGGGGGCGAAGGGGCGCAGGGTGACGCCGGCCGCTTCCAGCGCGGCGCGCACCGCCCGCGCCATCGCGCTCGCGCCGGGCGTGTCGCCGTGGACGCAGATCGACTCGATCTCCACGGGCACCTTGCGGCCCGACAGCGACACCACCGCGCCCTCCGCCACCATGCTGGCCGCGCGCGTGGCGGCTTCGTCGACGTCGTGGAGCACGGCGCCGGGCTGCCCGCGCGGCACGAGCTGGCCCTCGTCGGTGTAGGCGCGGTCGGCGTAGATTTCGCGCACCGTGCGCAGCCCCTCCGCGTCGCCGGCATGCTGCAGCTGCGTCCCCGCGATGGCAAGGAAGGCGAGGTCGCGGTCGACCGCCTTGACCGCGCGGGCGAGGGCACGGGCGACGTCGGCATCGCGCGCGCCGAGGTTGCCCAGCGCCCCGTGCGACTTGACATAGGTCAGCCGGTGCCCGGCCTGGGCGGCGAGCGCCTGCGCCGCGCCGATCTGGTAGGCGACGAGGCGCTCGATCGCCGCGATCGACATCGGGATCGGGCGGCGACCGAAGCCGGCGCGGTCGTCGAAGCCGGGATGGGCGCCGACCGCGACGCCCTTGTCGCGCGCCATCGCGAAGGTCGCGGCCATGATGTCGGGGTCGCCGGCATGGAGGCCGCAGGCGATGTTGGCGCTGGTCACCACGTCGAGCATGGCGGCGTCGTCGCCGAGCTGCCAGGCGCCGAACCCCTCGCCGCAATCGCAGTTCAGATCCATCGCGCGCATGGTCGATGTCCTTCCCGGTTCGGTTGGGGCGGCGTCAGCGCCGCTCCAGCGCGTTGCGCGGCTTCCTGCCGGCGAAGGCGCGGAGCCGGTCGAGGCTGCGCTGCATCAGCGCCTGCCCCCTGTCGCGGACCTCCATCGCCGTGCGCCACACGGTGGTGCGGCGGAACCACGCGAAAACCTGGTCGCGCAGCGCCATCACCCAGTTGTAGCAGGCGGCGAACCAGGGGATCGTCATCAGCTTGGGCTTGCCGGCGTGGAGGATGCGCTCGCACCCGAAGATCGACACGACATAGGCGCTGATGAGGATGGTCATGCCCGAGCGCAGGTGGCCCTCGCTCATCCAGAACAGGGCGAAGATCTTGGCGAACTCGGCGACGATGAAGGGCCCGACCATCAGCATCAGGATGACGTAGGCCGGCAGCGCGCTGATCGCCCGCTCCAGGCGCTGCACGATCTGCAACCCGGACAGGAACCGCATCACCGGGCTGCACAACAGCGACACAACGGAGTCGGCGATCACGTACAGGGCGACGACGATCTCGGCCAGCACGCGCCCCGCGCGCCGCAACAGGCTGGAATTCTCGTCGGACACGGGGGCACCTCGACTTGCCGGCTCACCTTGTCGGCCGGGCTGCGCACCGGCGTCAAGCCGATGGTAACGCGATGGACGTAGTATCGCGCATCACCAAGGCGATTTCTCGTCCATCCGACGTCCGGTCAACACCTTCGGGGTCGAACGGAGGGGTCGCGCGAGGGTGGGCACGCCGGCGGAGGCTCGACAGCGCATGACCCTCGCCGCGACCGACCGGGGGAACGGCGCCCGCGACGTGCCCTCGCGCCCGGCGACCATAACTATGCCGCTGCTCGTCGCGGGGGCGACGCTGCTGACGCTGGCGACGACCTGGCCGGTCGCCCGCGCCGTGCTCGCCGACGGCTTCGCCGACCCCGACGACGCCATGCGCCTCGTCGAGGTGCGCGCCTGGCTCGCCGGGCAGTCGTGGTTCGACGTCGCCGCGTGGCGGCTCGATCCGCCGGGCGGCGCGTCCATGCACTGGTCGCGGCTGGTCGACGTGCCGAACGCGGCGCTGATCCGGCTGTTCGGCCTCCTCACCCCGCACGCCGAGGCGTGGGACCGCATCGCGCTGCCGACCCTGCTCCTCGCCGCGCTCTACGCCGGCGTGGCGCGGCTGGCGCGGGTGCTGCTCGGCGGCGCGGGGGGAGCGCCGCACCGCGGCCTCGCGCTTCTCGGCACCTTTCTGTCCGGCGCGGCGCTGGTGCAGTTCCAGCCGGGGCGCATCGGGCACCACGCGCCGGCGACGGTGGCGCTGGTGTGGGCGGTGGCCTGCGCCCTCGCCGGGCTGGAAGCGGGCGCGGCGCGGCAGGCGGTGGCGGGCGGCGCCCTCGTCGCCCTGTCGCTGGCGATGAGCCTGGAAACCATGCCGTTCACCGCCGCCCTTTGCGCCGGGATGGTGCTGCTGTGGGTCGCGCACGGGCGCGCGGCGGCGGCGGGGCTGCGCGGCCTCGCGCTCGGCCTCGGCGGCGCGCTGCCGCCCCTGTACCTGGCCACGGTGGCGCCGCGGGACTGGCTCGCCCCGACCTGCGACGCGCTCGGCGCCGCCCAGGGAGGCGCGGCGCTGGTGTTCTGTGCGGGGTGCCTCGCGATCACCGCGCTGCCGAACGTGCTGCGCTCGCCGCTCAAGCGCCTCGCCGGGGCCGCGCTGGTCGCGGCGGCGGCGCTGGCCTACCTCGCTTGCGCCTACCCAGCCTGCCTGCGCAGCCCCTTCGCCGGCGTCGACCCGCTGGTGCGCGCGCTGTGGCTCGACCACGTCGTGGAAGCGCTGCCGCTGCCGGTGTTCCTGCGCGCGCACCCCGCCGTCGCCCTGTCGATGGCGCTGCCCACCGCGCTCGGCGCGTCGGGCAGCCTCGCGGCGGCGCTCCACCTGCGCGGGCTCGCGGGCGGGCGCTTCGCGCTCACCGGTGGGCTCGCCGCGCTCGGCCTGGCGCTCGGCTGCTGGCAGGTGCGGGTGTTCACCTCCGTGGCGCCCTTCGCGCTCGCCGGCGGCCTGTTCGTTGTCGCCGCGCTGCACCGGCGGCTCGCGGCGAGGGGGTTCCGCCATCC
>CAXTFM010000023.1:20410-31996 GCA_964243435.1 uncultured Beijerinckiaceae bacterium | reverse complement strand
GTTCCTGGTCGATCTGCATGTCCACGAAGGGGACTGGAGTGAAACGCAGAAGCGCTACGTGACGCTCGCCCATGAGGACTCCTTCAACGTCAGGGAAGCGACGAGCGCGCAGGTCATCAACAACTTCGTGAGGAATTGGGGACATCGATTCATTTATGATCGGAGATCGTTGATCTCGGCCTTCCTCAAGGCGGGCTTCGCGGATCCGGAAGTCGGAACCATCTCGGAAAGCAAGCGGGAGAAGCTCAGGAACCTGGAGAACGTCCGGCGGATGGAGCCCGGTCTCCTTGCCTTCGAAAGCATCGTCGTGGAAGGGCGCAAGCCTTGAGCCCGCGCGCCGGCCGCCCAGCATCTGCTCGGTGAGGCGTCAGGACCCGGCACGACTCGATCCGCTCGACCCGCGGCTGTCATGCGCCTCGCCCGAGCCGTTGCCCTGCTGACCCTGGTTAAACGTTGGGTGCAACCTGCGACGCCGCGGCGGACGCGGACGCCGGCACGGGCGTCAGCGACGGGTGCGACCCTCGCCCGCGAGGGTACCCAGGAGGTCGGCGTAATGCGCGACCATGTCCTCGATCGAGAGATGCGCGATCGAGGCGCGCGCCGCCCCGGCGAGGCGCGCCCGCATGTCCGGCTCGCAGGCGCGCTCCAGCTTGTCGGCGAAGTCCCCCACCTTGCCGGGATCGAACAGGAAGCCGTTGACGCCGTCGGACACGATCTCGGTCGCCCCGCCGACGCGCGACATCACCATGGGGACGCCCATGGCGAGGTACTCGATGGCCGACAACGAAAAGGTTTCGACCAGGCTTGAGCACAGCACGCCGACGTCGCAGGCCGCCATGTAGGCACGCACGTCGGCCTGTTCGCCGGCGAACACAACGTGGTCACGCAACCCGAGATCGTCCGCCAAACGCTCGCACTGCGCCCGGGTCGGGCCGTCGCCGACCAGCAGCCCCTTGACCGGGCGCCCCTTCCGGTGGAGCAGCGCCAAGGCCTGGAGGAAGATCGCGTGGTCCTTCTCCGGTCGGAACGCCGCCACCAGTCCGGCCACCGTGTCGTCGGCGGCGAAGCCGAGCGGCGCCCGCATCGCGCCGCGGTCCCCGTGCTCGAAGCGGGCGAAGTCAACGCCGTTGAGGATCACGGGCATGGCGCGGCAGGCGAGGCCGCGCCCCACCCAGTAACGCTTCTGGTTGGCGCTCACGAAAACCAGGGCCTCGGCGAGGCGGCAGGCTAGCCGGAACAGGAAGACGCGACGCGCTTCGTTGCGGCGCAGCAGGGTCGAATGAAAGATGCAGGCGATCCGCGCCGAGGTTCCGCCGAGGAGCCGCGTCACCGTGGCGACGACGAGCGGGGTCTGGTTGATGGCGACGATCACGTCCGGCGCCGTCCGGCGCAACTCGGCGCGCACGCGGAGCCAGCCCAGCGGGTCGGACATGCCGCGCAGGTCGAGCAGCACCGGGTCGCGGGCACCCGGATGCTCCAGGATCGCGGCCGAACGCCGGGGACCGTACACGAGGAGGTGGGTGTCGAAGCCGAGCCGGTCGAGCCGCACCCGGAGGTCGACCATGTGCCGCTCGGCGCCCCCGACGTTAAGCCCGGGTATGAAGAACAGAACCCGCGGCGCCCTCATGCCGCGCCGTCCCGAGAACATCCCAGCCACGGCCAGCCCATCCCCCGCCTCCGCGGCCCTTCCCGGCGCGAAGCGCACGGCTTCGCGCGGCGAGGGTCCACTACCGACGCATCCGTCCCGGCGGTCAAGGACGATCGCCGGCGGCAGGCCCGGACGCGTCGGTGGCCGCGATCTCCGGCGCCCGCGAGGCGGACCACGCCAGCAGGATCAGCGAGGGAAGCACGGCGGAAATGACGCCGGCGACGTAGGCCTGCCAGAACACGCCCAAGCGAAGACTCCTTTGCGCCGCCAGCGCACCCTGCGGCCCTGCGCGGTGTCGAGATCGGCACGCCGTCGAGGCTTTCCACAGCCGTTCCCGACACGACGGTATACTGACTGCGCATGGCAGACAGGCCCAAAATGCAGGACTCGATTGAGATCGTTTGACTTCGGCGACGACCACGCATTATCACCGGCGAGAGGAGCTTAACGCGCTGTTTAATAAGCGGCTACGAAGCTTGCCAAATTGTTAAGACCGCCATCGTGCGGCCTCAAACGAGGTGGTCTGATTTGGACAAGGCTTCCATAGCGCAAAGAACCGCCGCGTCGTTCGCCCTGGCCTTCCCCGCGACGAGCGGCCGGCGGTTCAGGACGATCCCCCTGTCGTACAGGCGCGTCGGCGTCCTCGCCTTCTTGTTCGATTTCCTGCTCATCATCGCGTTCGGCAACGTCAGCAGCATGGTGTGCCACTTCCTTCAGCGCGATGCCTTCGGCGGACAGAAGTTCTTCTCCTTCGTCAGCCTTTCCTGCGCAGTCGGCTACGTGCTGGCCATGCAGGTCCAGGCCCTGTACCGGCCCGCCACCATCCTCAGCAAACGAAGCTCCATCCAGGCAGTGGCGATGACCTGGGTCACGGTGGTCGCGGCCCTGCTGGCGATCGCTTTCGTCGCCAAGGTCTCGTCCGAGATTTCCCGTGGCGCATCCCTGGCCATGTTCGGCGAAGGGCTGCTGCTGTTGCCGGCGGCCCGCCTTTGGGAGCGTCGCTTCCTTGATTGGCTGATCAAGCGCAACGGCCTGTCGGCGCGCCGAAGGGTGGTGCTGTTCGGGGATGCCGCCGCGCTCGACAGGCGCCGCGTCGAGGCCAAGCTCGGACGCTACGGCTACACGGTGGTCGGGCGGTTCGGCCCCGAGGACGGTACATCGGGCCGGCGCAGGCTGCTGCCGTCGCTGGCGGCGATGACGGCCTTCGTGCGCAGCGAGCACGTCGACGAGATCCTCCTCGCCTTCGACTTCAAGGACCGCCAAGCCATCGAGGTCGCGATGGCGGCACTGCGCTCGACCCCCTTGCCGGTCAAGATGCTGTTCGACGAGCGCATGAACGAGATCGCCGCCCTGCAGATCGAGGACCTCGGCCCGACCCGGGCGATCCAGCTGCAGAACGGCCCACTCACCGAATGGCAGCAGTTCGCCAAGCGGAGCTTCGATTGCGCCATGGCCGCCGCCGGCCTGGTGGTGCTCGCGCCGTTCTTCGTCGTCATCATGGCCGCCATCAGGCTGGAAACGCCGGGGCCGGTGCTGTTCCGGCAGCGGCGTTCCGGCTTCGGCGGCCGCGTGTTCCGCATCTACAAGTTTCGCTCGATGCACACGCTTGAGGATGCCGGTCACATCAAGCAGGCGACGCGCGACGACAAGCGCGTGACGCGCGTCGGGCGCTTCATCCGGCGCACCAGCATCGACGAGCTGCCGCAGCTCATCAACGTCCTCAAGGGCGAGATGTCCATCGTCGGCCCCCGCCCCCACGCCATCTCGCACGACGACGAGTACAGCAAGACCATCGCCACCTACGCCCTGCGCCACCACATGCGGCCGGGCATCACCGGCTGGGCGCAGGCCAACGGCTATCGCGGTGAAACCGCGTCGCTCCGCATGATGGAAGCCCGCGTCCAGCACGACCTTTGGTACATCGCGAACTGGAGCATGGTGCTGGACATCAAGGCGGTCGTCCTGACCCTGGTGCGCGTTTTCTGGCCCAAGAACGCTTATTGAGCAGCGCCCGTCGAGGACGCGTCATCAATGTCGGAAACGCCGTGGGCAAAAGTGCAGCGCGGGGAGGTGCCACGCGACCGCTGCGGCTAGACTTGGTCGCACCGTGCGCGGACGTGCTTTCATTGCGCACCGACGGCGCATTCATGTGTGGCTTAACCATCACGAGCACCTGCAAACCGGCCTGTTCATCGAAACCTCGCTGGTTTCCACTGCCGACGCCGCTAAACCCGGTGGCGCAAGTGTGCGTACCGGGGTTGACGAAGCTGATGCGATTTGACCGGATTGTCCTCGGCCTGTTCGCCGCCGCGCTGCTTGGCGGTTGCAACATCGTTCCCAAGGACGGCCCGACCAACTTCAACCTGCAAAGCTCGCCCGACGTGTCGCTCCAGCGCACGGCCTCGACGGTCGGCTACGCCTTGATCAATCTCAGCCCGCCGATCATCGAGACGGCCAATTCGGCGGTCGGCTCGCGGATCCCGTCCTTCGATCAGCTGCCCAGGGTACGCAACGCTCCGGACGTCCGGATCGGGACAGGCGACCTCGTCAACCTGACGATTTTCGAATCGCAAGCCGGCGGCCTGTTCATTCCGCAGGAAGCCGGATCGCGGGCCGGCAATTTCGTGTCGGTGCCCAATCAGCAGGTCGATGCGACCGGAAGCATCACCGTCCCCTACGCCGGAACCATCAAAGCCGTCGGACGAACGGCAAACGAGGTTTCGGAGGAGATCACGAAGAAGCTGGCGAATCGCGCGATCGAGCCGCAGGTCGTCGTGACCATCGCGGAACGGCGCGGCAACGAGATCAGCGTGCTCGGCGACGTCAACACGCCGCTGCGCTTCGCCGTCGACCCCGGTGGCATCAAGCTGCTCGGCGCCATCTCGCGCGCGGCGGGTCCCAAGGACGCGCCCTATGAGACCGTGGTGTCCGTGCAAAGGGGGCGGCGCATCGCGCAGATGTCGATGTCGGCCCTGCTCAAGAACCCGGGCGAAAACGTCGACTTGGCGCCGGGCGACGTGGTGTACCTGTCCAAGCAGCAGAAGGTGTTCATGACCTTCGGCGCGACGCCCTCGCCGGGCTCCGTCGGCGGCATCAACGACCGCCGCTTCAGCTTCGACGACGACAACATGTCCCTGTCGGAGGCGGTGGCCAAGTCCGGCGGCCTCGACCCGACGCGCGCCGACGCGACCGCCGTGTTCGTTTTCCGCTTCGAGCCGCGCCAGAAGCTCGCCGACATGGGAATCAACGTCTCGAACTACCACACGACGTCCGTACCGACGGTGTACGTCGCCGACTGGAGCAAGTCCGACGCCTTCTTCCTTTCCAACAACTTCTTCATCCGCGACAAGGACGTCATCTTCGTTTCCGAGCACCCGACGACGGACTTCCTGAAGCTCGCCAACGTGGTCCGCGCCGTGACCGGCGGCGCGTCCGAGGTCGGAACCACCGCGGCCGTCGCCATCAGGTAAGGGAGGAGTGGCTCTGCCGCTCGGTTCGCACGCTTCGCCGGGTCATGCGCTTGACCCCGCGCCATGACGGACAGCGAAACGAGTTCCTCCGCCGCGGCGCGTCGGCGCTTCGACATCGCCGTGATCGCATTCGGCCAAGGCTTTCAGCAGGTCCTGACCCTCGGGACCGGCATCGCGGTGGCGCGCCTCCTCGGAGCGGCCAATTACGGCCTTCTCAACCTGCTTCGCAACTTCTTCGGAACGATCGCGACCCTGGCCCCGCTCGGGCTCGATCTCCAGCTCCTGAAGTTCTCGGGGCAGCACGCGGCGAGCCCGGAGTACCTCGCGGCCACCGTCGATCGACTGCGCCTCGTCGCCTTCTCGATCAACCTCGGGCTGGCTTTGCTCATCGGCCTCTGCCTCAGCAACCCGATCGCGCGCTACATCTACCCCTATCCCGGGTTCAGCACCCTGCTTCTGGTGACCATGCTCGGGCTGCCGCTCGCCACGGACGTGACGATCCTCGGCGCCTACTACAAAGGCGCCGACCGCCCCGGTGCCTTCGCCCTGATGACGATCTACCTGCAACCCGTCGCGCGCGTCGTGATGATCTTCCTCGTCGCGTGCGTCGGCGCGTCCACCTTGGCGGTGGCATGCATCAACACCGTTCAAATTGCCATCAGCGCGCTGGCGCTCCTCATCGACCTGCGGAAATACCGCAGGAGAACGATCGTCGTCAGGGCGGCACCCGCGAGTTGGGCGGTGATCCGCCCGTTGCTCGCCACCTCCCTTTGGATGGCGGCGAGCCTGTTCATCTACGGCCTGATGCGCGTTCTCGACATTCTTCTGCTCGGGCATTTCGCGACAGCCAAGGACGTCGGAGAGTACGGCGCCTTGAGCACCATCGCGCAGATCGTCCAGGTCTACCCCCTCGCCGCCAGCCAAACGCTGGGCCCGAACATTTCGCGTTGCTTCCACGCCGGCGACCAGCCCGGCATGAAGGCGGCGCTCGACGGCTACCTGTACATGGCGTCGCTCGTCGCGAGCTTCTTCTTCGCCGGGATCGCCGGTTTCGGCGATCGCCTCGACCTCGTCTTCGGGCATTCGTTCGCCTTCCACGCCGATGTCGCCTTCCTGCTGCCGCTCGGCTATCTCCTCAGCGCGACGCTTGCCCCGATGGGGTACGCCCTGTCGATGACCGGGCGGCACAGGAGCGAGACCGGCATCCTTTGCATCGGCGCGGGCTCCCTGGTGCTCCTTTGCTGCCTGCTGATCCCCCGCTTCGGCCAGATCGGTGCGGCCATGGCGTCGGCTGCCTCCTTCGCCGTGATCAACCTGCTCCGCTACGCCTACGTCGCCCACCGCCTGCACTTCATCCCCGGGCGTCCCCGGGATCTTCTCGCACCGCTGGTCGCGCTCGGCTGCGCCTTCGCATCGCGCGCCCTCATCGGTGAGGTCGCGCCGCGCAACCTGGTCGCGACCTTCGCGGGCTGCGTGCTTTACACGACCGCATTCGCGCTGGCGGTGTCGTTCGCCCTCCTTCATCGACGCGACCGCGCGACGTTGCTGCAAGGGGTGGGGAGGCGTCTTTTCGGTTCCCCGTCGCCGACGCAGCCGCGCATCGTGGTCCTCGCGCCGCATTTCGCGGAATATGCGATGCGGCTCGCCGTCGCCTATGGCGAGCGCACCCCGACCATGCTCGTCATCGACGAGCGCGGGCGGCGCGAGGAGTGCGATCCACATCTGGTTCAACACGCCAGGGGCAAGGTCGCCCTTGTCGAGTACCGCTCGGCGTCCCGCCTGCAACGACGGCTTTCCGCCGTGCTCGTTCCCCTGCGCATCATCGCCTTCCGGCCCGACATCGTCCACATCCAGGAACAGGGCGACGACCTGACGACGACGGTCGTCCGTATCATACGGCCGTTCGTCCGCTTGGCGTTGACGGTTCACGACCCGGTTCCCCACACCGGCAACGATGCGGCATATGCGTCGCGCAAGGCAGACAACCTGGCCCTGCTCAGGGCGAGCGCGGCGCTTTACCATGTGCACGGGCAGGCATGCGAAGCGGCCCTGGTCGGGGTCGTTGGATCAGGAAAGCCGATCGTCAGCACGCATCACGGCGCCCTCTTCATCCCCCATCCGGCGGCGGTGCCGACGCAGCCCGAGCCGGGTCGGGTGCTGCTGTTTGGTCGGATGGAGGCCTACAAGGGCGTGGACGAAACGCTACGCGCGACCGTGATCCTGGCGAGGCGCGCCGTGCCGTTCCACCTTGTTCTCGCCGGCCAGGGACCCGAGCTGCAACGCTTGCACGATCGCATCCTCGAAAACCCGCACGTCACCGTGGAACCGCGCTTCCTGTCGCCGGCCGAGGTGCGCGTCGAACTCGCGCGCGCCGCCGTCGTCCTGGTACCCTATCGCGATGCGACGCAAAGCGGCGTCATCGCGGCGGCGTTCGGCAGCGGCCGACCCGTGATCGCGACCCGCGTCGGCGGCCTGGTCGACGCCGTGCGCGACGGGATCGACGGGCTTCTGATCGCGCCGGGCAACCCCGACGAACTCGCGGATGCGATCCAGGCCGTCCTCACGGACGAGGACCTGGCCGAGCGTCTGGCGGCGGGCGTGGGCGAGAGCAGGTCGACGCACTTCGCTTGGTCGACGATCGCAGCCACGCTGGTGACGCACTTCACCGAGCTGGTCGCAGCGTCCTGAAACGACCGGGAGCGCGGACGTACCCGGTCCGGATGCGTCGTCGGGCGGCGGGCTCGCCACGGGCCGGCAACGAGGCGGCGGTCCGGGCGGCGCGCCACGACATCACCCCTGCCTATTTCGGACTCGCGGCTGTTGATTGGAAGGCGGAAGCGTCCCCGCCGTGCACCTGCCCGGGAAAGAGCGTCAGCGCGTCGAGGAACTTGAAGCGGTCCGATCGCATGACGGAGGTTCTGATGTGGACGCTGTCGCGGTAGTAGGACGACGTCGCGTCGTCGCCGGTGGGACAGGACGTGGAGCCGCAAAGGTAGGACGCGGGGTCCACGATCGATGCCGCCGTTTGTGCCGCGAGTTCGCGCAAGGGCGCACGCGCGAGTTCATCGGCCTTCAGGAAGGCGGCGCGGTCGATCGCGACGACGTCAGCCGTCGGCCAGCCGAGGTACAAGCGCTTGGCCAGTTCCCTCGGCGTGTCGTAGCTGCTGTAGGGAATGGTGAGGAGGATCACCACCTCCGTTCCCTTTTCCTTCAACTTCAGGATATGGGGTTTCAGCCGGGACACCGCATCGGCCATCGCCGTCCGCAGGCTTTCGCCCTCGGCCGCGGGACATGCGCCCGGCATGGGAAAGCAGACGGAGTCGGTTCCCAGGCTGAAGTAGCCGGCCCACAGGGAGGTGAACACGACACGCTGGAACGAGCCGCGTTCGGCGAACGCCAACACCTGTTCGAGATAGGACGCGCAGGTGAAGCCCGCCTCGCGCCGGTTGACGCCGGGCAGGACGGGGCACCCGCCATAGGTGAGGAAGGACAAGGTCGGGTGGTCGTTATTGGGACCCGCGCCCTGCGGACCCCACCGACCGTAGATGGCTTCGGCTTCGGAATCGCCGATGAAGAGCACTTGGCCGGGTCGCGTGCCGGGGATCGAACATGGGCTGAACCCGCCGTGGCCGTCCGCGCTCCCGCAACGTCGGGAAAACGCCCAGTCGCCCTTGGCAGCCCGCAGCTGCACGAGCGTCGCTTCCAATGCCGGTCGGCGCTGTTCCAATCCGCCGGTGCGTACGACCACGATTCCCGCCACGAGCGTCAGCGCGAAGGCGGCCGCGGACATCGCCCGCATCCGCCCGACCCAGGGTGCGGGCAGGCGTGACAGCGCGGTGAACGCCGCGCCGCCGCACACCATGACGATCGCGAGCAAGCCGAGCTTGATCGGGAAGGACAGGTTTCCCACGAAGTAGCGGCTGCCTACGGCGAGCGGCCAATGCCAGATGTAGATCGAATAGGACCAGAGGCCGATCAGGCGAAGCGGCGGGTTCCCGGTGAGGCGTGAGGCGCGACGGTCGGCCAGAATGACGAGGCAGGTCCCCAGGACCGGGAGCAGCGCGCGGTAGGACGGCCACGGCGTCAGGCTGTCGAAGATCAGCATGCTGCACAGGATCGCGAGAAGGCCGATGAGCTGCAGTGCGCGTGCCGTGCGGTCCGGCAGCGGACCGGGGGGACGGATCGCGATTAGGCCGCCCGCCGCCATCTCCCAGGCCCGCATGGGCAGCAGGAAGAACGCCGCGGATGGCCGGTACCTCATCGCCACGATGCAGAGGACCAGCGACACCGCACCGATCAGCCCGACAACGGCCGCAAGCGCGAGGCGCGATGGTCTCACGCGCCAGACGGCGGCGAGAACGAGCGGATAAACGAGGTAGAACTGCCATTCGACCGACAGGGACCAGGTGTGCAGCAACCACTTCGAGGTGCTGCCGATGTCGAAATACCCGGCTTCGAGATAGTATTGTATGTTGGAAACGAAGAGCAGGGATGAGACCGCGCCCCGGCCGATCGTGGCGTACAGCTCGGGATCGACCGCGCAGGCACCGAAGACGAGCAGCGCGAACGTCAGCCCGACGAGGGCCGGGACGATGCGTCGTGCGCGTGCCCTGTAGAAGTCCAGGATGCCGAAGCGGCCGGCGCACAGGCGGCTCACGATGATCTGCGACATCAGGAAACCGGAGATGACGAAGAACACGTCGACGCCGACATAGCCGCCGTTGAAGACCGGCGCGCCGAAATGGAACAGCACGACCCCGAGGACGGCGAGGGCGCGCAACCCGTTGATGTCGTCGCGGAACGCCCTGACGGTTGATCGGGTCTCGACCTTGGCGCCGGCGAGGAGGCTCATCCGAGGGCTCCGGCGGGCATGGCCTCAGCGCCTGATCGCCATGATGGATTTGGGAAAGCCGAAGGCTTTCTCGATGTGGATCGTCGCACCGGGGAAAAGGTCCTGCATCTGCGACGGTACCAGGAGGTGCCAGTCTGGAAAAGCTTCCTTGAGCCAGAACCTGTTGCTCGCCGCGATCACCCGCATCTGGTTCGCGCGGCTGAGGAGGACGATGGGCATGGGAAGCAGGGAATGGCTTTCGACGGGGAAGTACCTGTGCGGCGTTTGCACGTAGTAGCGCTTCGCGATCCGCGCGATCTCCCGCGCGAACCGGGTTTGGTGCGTCCACGCGTTCGCTGCGAAGGCGCGCGTGGAAAGAATTCCCTCAACGGCGTCCTTGGGGCCGGTGACGTGCTCGATGACGCTCGAACAGAAGACGAGGTCGAACTCCCCGTCACGGAACGGGAGGGTGTCGGACCCGTCGACGAGCACCGTCTCGTAGCCGAGCCGGCGGGCGGCCTCAAGGTCCTCCGCGGAATGGTCGCAAACAACGACGTTGCGGTGCGATGGCATGATGGCGCGGATGTGGCGCCCCGTCCCGCCACCGAGGTCGAGAATGCGCCACTCGGGCTGCAGGTCGATCCGACCGAAGAGAAAAGCCGCGCGCTTCCGGCGCGAGCGCCGCGACACGTGATCCCCAATCATGCGCAGCACCGGCTCGGCATCTCCAACTTGGTGTCTTCGGCGCAAATCTATCACGGCACCCCGGCGCGCGTTCAAGCGCCGCCATCCGCGCCGGGCCGCCAAGGGCGGAAAATTGCAAGCCGCGAGCCAACGGCGAAGGTCCGGCCTTTGCAGGGTGGCGCGCGGACCAGCCCCGCGCGAAGCGCGAGCTGGCATCGGCGCATCCCGGACCAACGGTTGTTTAAGGGCGATGCGCTCTAGTTCATCGCGAGGTCATTTCCGGAGCCTTCTCTTGGGTCGGCGAACACATCCCGCATTCCTTGCCGCCGTGTTCGCGCTTGCGACGCCGGGCATCGCGCGCGCCGATCACGGCGCGGCGGACACGGCGCCGATCGTCGAAGGGCAGCCGACGCTGGCACCGCTCGCCTTCGTGCGTTTCTGCATGAACAACCGGCGGGAGTGCCCCAAGGGGGCCGGCGCGAACCGCATCGCGCTCACCTCCGCGCTCGCCCGTCAGCTCGGCGACGTGAACACGGCGGTGAATGCAGGCATCGCCGTCGACCGCGCGCATGTCGGGCGCATCCCGTGGTCGGTCGCGGGCCGGTCGGGGGATTGCAACACCTTCGCGCTGCACAAACGCCACCGGCTCCTCGAGCTCGGCTGGCCGGTCGACGCCCTGTCGCTCGCCGTCGTGCGCTTGCGTTCGGGCACCATGCACCTCGTGCTGGTGGTGCGCACCGACCGCGGCGACCTCGTGCTCGACAACCTGTCGCGCGACGTCGCGAGCTGGACCAGCGCGTCCTACGCGTGGGTCGAGATGCAGTCGCGCGGCGACCCGGAGCGCTGGGTCGAGGTGTCGGCGCGCGCGCGCGGTCAGGCTCCGACCCGGGCCGTTCGCGCCAAGTCGGGCGTCGACCTCGTGCGCAACGACTGAACGAGCCCCGTCAGGCCGG